>NZ_JAHBDP010000064.1:0-86552 GCF_019956495.1 Pseudomonas sp. BF-B-26
GTGCGCGTCGTGACGAAGACGGTTACTACTGGATTACCGGTCGCGTGGATGACGTGCTCAACGTCTCCGGCCACCGCATGGGCACCGCCGAGATTGAAAGCGCGATGGTCGCCCACCCGAAAGTCGCCGAAGCGGCCGTGGTCGGTGTGCCGCACGACATCAAAGGGCAGGGCATTTATGTCTATGTCACCCTGATCGCTGGCGAAGAGCCGAGCGAGCAGTTGCGCCTGGAGCTGAAAAACTGGGTGCGCAAGGAGATCGGCCCGATTGCTTCGCCGGATGTCATCCAGTGGGCGCCGGGGCTGACGAAGACTCGTTCGGGCAAGATCATGCGCCGGATTCTGCGCAAGATTGCCACGGCCGAATACGATGGGTTGGGGGATATCTCCACCCTGGCGGATCCGGGTGTGGTGCAGCATTTGATTGATACGCACAAGACCATGAACGTCGCGTAAGCCGCCGTTCCTGAGTCATCGAAGCCCCGCCCGGCATTGCGCCTGGTGGGGCTTTTTACTGCCTGGGGTTTTTGTATTGGCAGTGCGGGCCTCATCGCGAGCAGGCTCGCGATGGCGATCTGTCAGGCACCACATCAACAACGGCCAATAATTACTGCCTTTGACCAGGCCTGGGCCAATATCTGCCCTTCCTGGCAGGCAGCTATCGGCCACGATCGAACGATGAATCTCACCCGCCCAACCCTTCTCGTACCATGTCAAAAAAGGTCGTCAGGATACGTCGCGAACTCTGTGCCCGCAGACAGACCAATGTCTCGGTGAAGTGCCGCTGACAGTCAACGATCGGCAAGCCGCGAACCCGGGAGTCCGAGCCCAGCTCGGCTGCCGAGACGACCCCGACGCCCATACCAATCGCCACGGCCTCGCGTGCCGCTTCACGCCCTTCCACTTCGATAGCCTTGCGAATGTGCAACCCCGCCGCCGCCATCTCCTCCTCCAGCGATAACCGTGTGACCGAACCTTGCTCGCGCAAGACCATGGGTGTGTTGTCCAGGTCGGCAAGGCAGATGGAATCCCGTTGCGCCCAGGGATGGTCATGGGCGACGAAGGCGAGCATTGGATCGCTGCGCAGGTGCAGCGTCATCAGGCGATCGTCCTCGATGTTGCGCCCCAGCAAGGCGATGTCGGCCTGGTGGCTGAACAACCGCTGCAGGACCTCGTCGGTATTGGCGGTTTCGATCTTCACTTCAACGCCGGGGTAACGGCTGCAGAAGCGTGAGACATAGGGCAAGACGTGCACCGGCGCATCCACGGCAAGGTTCAGGGTTCCCGTCGACAGGGTGCGGTAGTCCGTCAGCATGTCGTGGGCATCGATACTGATATCGAACAGGCGCTGAGTCAGGCCGAACAACCGCTCGCCCACTTCCGTCAGGCGCACCAGGCGCTTGTCGCGGTAGAACACCATCACCCCGTAATAATCCTCGAGCTTGCGCACCTGATCGGATACCGCGGGTTGTGACAGGCAGAGTTGCTCGGCCGCCCGGGTGAAGCTGCCATTCATTGCAACGGCGTGAAACGCCTTGAGTTGGGTATGGGAAATCGTCATCGGCGCACCTCGCTATAGGTTCAACTTATCTTGCCATACGATAAATCGATTTTATTTATGGATGATGAACTGCAAGCATGATTTTCACAAGTGCCGCCCCTCGTACCCATCAGGAATGCTTTATGGAAATTGAACGTTTCGCTGTGGCAAAACGCCGTTCGGACATGGTCCGGTACGACAACCATCTCTACATCGGTGGCCAGGTCGCCTCGGACCTCAGTGGTGATATCGGGGCGCAGACCCGCGAAGTGCTCGCCGGTATCGAGCAGCTTTTGCTCAGCGCCGGCAGCAGCCGCGAGCGGGTGCTGTCGGTGCGCATCCTGCTCGCCCATCGCGAGGACTATGAGGGGCTGAACAGGGTCTGGGATGAGTTTTTCCCTGAAGGCCATGCGCCCACACGCGCTTGCACGCTGGCTCAGCTGATCGACCCAGGCTGGCGCGTGGAAATGATCGTAGTCGCCGCGTGCGGCTAATTATGTCCTGAACCCTGCCTCTAACCGATCCAACGGAGAAGACCCCATGCGCCCCTACTGGCTGGACCAGGCCCTGAAAAATCAACCCGCTACGCCCTGCCCTGCGCTGCAACAGAACACCCGCGCCGACGTCTGCATCGTCGGCGGTGGCTATACCGGTTTATGGACCGCCATCATGCTCAAGGAGCAGAATCCCGAGCTGGATGTGGTCATCGTCGAATCCGACATCTGCGGTGCCGGTGCCAGTGGGCGCAATGGTGGCTGCGCGCTGTCCTGGTCGGCCAAGTACTTCACCCTTGAGCGCTTGTTCGGCGTCCAGGAGGCGATACGCCTGGTCAAGGAATCGGAGCAGAGCATCTACGCCATCGGCACCTTTTGCGAAAAGTACGCGGTGGATGCCGACTACCGTCTCGACGGCACGCTCTACACGGCGACCAACCGCGCCCAGGTCGGCTCGACCGACGGGGTGATCGCGGCACTGGAGCGCCATGGCATTAACTCTTTCTCCAAATGTGCGCTGCCAGACGTGCAACGCATGGCCGGCTCGACACGGCACATCGAGGGCTGGTTCTCGCCGGCGGCGGCCAGTGTGCAACCGGGCAAACTGGTCCGTGGGCTGCGCCGAGTTGCGCTGGAACTGGGCGTGCGTATTTTCGAGGGCACGCCGATGACCGGTCTGGAAGAGGGAATGCCGGCCATCGTCAATACGCCCAAAGGGACAGTGACCTGCAACCGGGTCGTGCTGGCGATGAACGCCTGGATGGCCCGTGCCTTTCCACAGTTCTCGCGTTCGGTGGCCATCGTCTCCAGTGACATGATCATCACCGAGCCACGACCTGATTTGCTCAAGCGGATCGGCTTGACCAGCGGAGTCACCGTACTCGACTCCCGAATATTCGTGCACTACTACCACAACACCCCGGACGGTCGAATCATGCTCGGCAAAGGGGGCAACACCTTCGCCTACGGCGGGCGCATCCTGCCGGTATTCGACCAGCCATCACCCTACGCAGGGCTGCTGCGCAACACGTTGACGGAGTTCTTTCCGGATTTTGCCGATGTCGGTATCGCCGCCACCTGGAATGGCCCTTCCGATCGCTCAGTCACCGGGGTGCCTTTCTTCGGCCGCATGGGCGCAGGCGGCAACATCTTCTATGGTTTCGGCTATTCCGGCAGCGGCGTCGGTCCGTGCCATATGGGCGGACAGATCCTGTCGTCGCTGGTGCTGGGCCTGGATAACCCTTGGACACGCTCGCCGCTACTGCAAGGTCCGCTTGGTCATTTCCCACCGGAGCCGGTCCGCTACCTGGGTTCATTGATGGTGCGTAATGCCATTCGCCGCAAGGAGCAGGCCGAAGACCACAACCGACCTCCTCGTCGACTGGATGTGCATCTGGCGAAATTTGCGGCGGCCGCCGGCAAGGCGGACAAGGGATAACGCCTCGACCCAAACGGAATGTACGCACCAACAGGAAACACCGCCCGGTTATTCGCCGGGCGCTTTTTTAGCACCTGTCGATACTCAAGGACGCTGTAGCCAGGGTTACTTACCGATATGCATGAGCGCAGTTCGCAATGGGGCATCCGAAACATGGATGACACCAATGTAAGGATGAGCCATATCGACCACCAGAAACACCGCAGCGGCAACCGACAAGGAGCAGATAAGCATGACGCCTATAACCGTAGGATTTGCCGGCGCCTGAAGACCGAACGTCGCAAATAGCCAGGCCAGCCAGCACGTCAGGATGACAAGAAACGCCGTAGGCAGTCCCTCCGTATTGCTCTCGACCAGAATCCAATGGGCTTCCGCCAACTGAGTGCTGACTTCCAGTGCGCGGGCCTGCAGCATGCGTTGCGGTTCATTGGCGGGCGTGAGCGCCCGGAGCACAACCTGAATCGGTTCGATACCCGCAGACTCGTCAATAGAATCGACCACCGTCGACCCGGCGGGCGAATGGCCCCAGCCCCGGTTTAATCGGGTTTCAATCAACTGACGCAGGCGGGTTCGAGCTTGCGCTGTCTCTGGACCATACTGGTCCATGACCCTGTCGAGCAGGACGATGCGTGCTGCCGATGTCCGCACTTCAATCTCATAACTGTCATAGACGTTTTTTGCAGACGCAATCAGCAGCCCAAGCGCCAGCGCGGACAGCGTCCCCACGACGGCCGTTGCCAGGCGGATGACTTCTTTGGACTCGGCATCCAGGTGATGAATCGGTAATCGCATGCGCAACAGCATCCCTATCAGCGCGGCAGCGAACAGGCAGGCGAAAACGATGGCGCCGATGCAGATGGAGCTCAATGTGTGATCTCCCTGGAGCGGTGACGATCTGAACAGCCTTGTGGAATGGGTTAATCCGATTGCGACTAATACTTAGTGCCTATCGTGATTAACCTCGGTGGAAAGTTCCGGACCAGCAGCAATACTCCACTCTGCTTCGAAAACTATTCGAGTATAGCGTGGGGCAATAAGTCATGAACTTAACCGTCGCCGAAGCGAAAGAATCTCGACTTTCGTTAATCAAGCGATACCTTCGCCAGCCGTTACTGCACTTTTTAATCGCCGGTTTTGCACTCTTTGTGCTGTATGGCGGTTTGCACCCGCTCAACCGTCAATCAAGACCCTCAACGCATCGAAATTACCCCGGAGATTGTTCAGCGGATCGCGATCTCGTGGCTGGCGCGATGGCAACGACCGGCATCGGCCAGCCGTTTGAGATCGTCTATGGCACCGACGGCCAACGTCTGGTCACCAGCGTCGACGACAGGTCGCCTGCGCAAGGGGAATACCTGAACATGCTGCATGGCGGCCAGTTTGGCGTGCCGGCCAAGTATGAAATCAAGGACGGGCACCTGCTGACAACACTCGGCGGCACGCCCTTCGAGGCCACGGTGTTCGAGCAAAACGGCAAATACGTGGCGGCCCGCGGCAACGAGTTTGGCTACGTGAATTATGAGGTTGAGGAGGTCAAGTAGTGCCGAGGCCAGCACCGATGTTCTGCATCCATCGGTGCTGGTCGATTGACGCGTGATGACAGGTATTGCGGCGGTATTCGGTCGACTGCACCGAATCTCATCCAGCCCACCTGATCAAGCGAAGAGCTCATCCCATTTCGTTGATGCAGACCACTTTGGGTTGTGTCATGTCTTCATAGGCGAATCGAACCCCTTCTCGCCCCAAACTTCCGTATTTGAATCCACCGAAAGGCATGGCATCAAAACGGTAATCGGACGAATCATTGATCATCACACCACCGGCTTCAATGAGGCGAGCCAATTTCAATGCCTTGGAAAGATCGCGAGTGAAGAGTCCCGCATGCAAGCTGTACTCTGGAGCATTGGCCAGAGCAATAGCATCATCCAGACGCTCAAAAGACTCCAGGATGACCACTGGCGCGAAGGCCTCTTGCTGCCATATTCGACTGTTATGGTTTACGCGCTCGAGCACGGTTGGCGCATAGCTTCCTACGTCGCGATGGTGCCCGCACAGGAGAAGAGCACCCTCAGCCAGCGCTTCATTCACCAATTGTTCGGTGCGACGAGCCGCCTGCTCCGTAATCATCGGGCCAACATCCGTTGCTCGCTGATCAGGATCGCCAAGTACCAATGCACGTGCTTGGCTGACAAAACGCTCACGGAAATCTTCATAGATTGAACTATGGACGAGGATGCGCTGCGTGCCGATGCAGTTCTGTCCTGCTGCCCAGAAGGCACCCGATACACAAGACTCAACAGTCGGTTCAAGATCACAGTCATCGAGCACTAGAACCGGTGCATTCCCCCCCAGATCCATCGCAAGTTTCTTCAAGCCTGCACTTCGAGCAATGGACTCACCAGTGGCAAAACCACCCGTGAAGGAAATCATCCGCACTTCTCGCAGCTCCACCAATGCTTTACCCAGATCGACGCCTCCGGTCGCCGGGGTTACCACGGACGGAGGCAGGCCCGCTTCCACCAGGCACTCGACCAGCTTGAGAGCCGACAACGGCGCGAGCTCTGAGGGTTTCAGGATCACAGCATTGCCACCGGCGATAGCCGGGCCCAGTTTATGGGCGACCAGGTTCAGCGGATCGTTGTAGGGGGTGATCGCGACGATAAGCCCCAGCGGCTCACGAGTGAACCATCCTTGGCGCGATTCGGAGCCTTCATAGGCCTCGAATGGAATCACTTCCCCGGCGTTACGACGAGCCTCTTCCGCAGACAGCTTCAGCGTGTTCACACAACGCTTCACTTCCTTCTCTGCTTGCCGCAGCGTTTTTCCTGCCTCTGCAACAATGAGTCTGGCGAATGCCTCTGCCTCGTACTCTACACGTCGAGCCGCTTCCTCAAGGATGCGTGTGCGCAGGTGACGGGGCATTGCCGCGCTCTCACGCACGCCGATTCGCGCACGCTCCAGCAAGCCAGGAACTGCGGCTGCATCGAGGCAAGGCACGCTTCCCACCAGGCGACCATCGAATGGACTGAACACATCAATCTGTTTGGCATCAACAAGCTGGATGCTGGCCATGCTGGATACGCTCATGACGACTCTCCTACTACTTGCCGTGGGTGGTATGGATAGCGACGATGTCCGACAGCAACGCAAAGGCAGTCTCGATACGCCCTGCCCCAGGCCCGGACACCGTGACAGCCCCCAGAAGTTCGGTGTTGAACGACACCGCATTCGTGGCGCCGGAAACGCCTGCAAGAGGATGCGAATTCGGCAGCAGTCGAGCTTCCACACTCGCTCGAACCGAGCCATCAACTTCGCGATTTGCAGAACCGATCAGCTTCCAACTTGCACCGTTGGCACTTGCTTGAGCGATGTCCCCTGGACTGATGCTGCTAATCCCTGAGCAAGCCACGTCACTGACGCTCAATCGAGCATTGAGCAGTTCGTTGGCGAGGATCACCACCTTGAGACGAACGTCAAAACCCTCCACATCAGCAGTTGGGTCTGCCTCGGCATAGCCGAGCTGTTGGGCCTCTGTGACGGCGTCGTTAAAAGTCAGGCCGTCCTTCATGCGGGTCAGCACGTAATTGGAAGTCCCGTTCAGGATGCCTTCAAAGCCTTGAACCTCTGCACCTGCCAGAGCCTGTCTTGCCAGGCGAATCACTGGCGTACCACTCATAACCGAACCTTCGTATTCGAAGGCAACACCATTACGACGCGCCAAATCCTTAAGCTCAGCGCCGTGTAACGCAATCGGCCCCTTGTTGGTGGTCACCACATGGATGCCGCTTTCCAGTGCCCAGCGGCAGAACGTAGTAGCGGGCTCACCATCGACAGGGTTGGTGAAGGTGGCCTCAGCGATGATGTCTGCACCGGAATGCTTGATCACGGTTTCGTTGAAAGCCTCAGCATTGCCGCCAGGCAGTTGAGCGAATGCACCTTTTTCAACGGGCAGCGCGACCAACTGCTTTGCATCCAGGCCATCTTTAGCAACGATGGAGCCGAGGAACAGATCGGTGACACCGACAATTTTGATAGTGAAGCCCAGGGACTCCTTCCACTTGGCATTACGATCGGCGACTAATTGGGCGAAGCCACGATTCACGCCACCAAACCCTACCAAGGCAATTTTGTACTCAGTCATAAAGCTGTTCCTTTATTGATGTTGTTCGATAGGAACATCCTAAGAGCCGAGCTTTGGCAGTTGAATATGGCAGAGTGCTGTATTTGTTGGCCGTTTTGCCCGTACAGCAAGACAAGGTGTGTACGGGGGCAGAAAGCGTCTTTCTTTGTGCTCAAAACACTGCAGAAAGGACGAATGAGGTGACGGTGTTTTCAACCCCTGGCATCGCAGAGATTTCCTTCCAAACGAGATGGACACGTTCCGGGGAGGCTGCATTGACTCGAAGCATCAAATCAAACTCTCCACTCAAGACTTCACACTGCACCACCTCGGGGAGCGAGCGCAGCGCGGCAAGTACATCTTCTCCACGCATGCGGTCGTAGCGGTAGACAAAGATCACTGCACTGATCAGCGAAGAAGGCCGTCGGGAATCACCGAGACGTACCGTATAACCCTGGATGGCGCCGTCTCGTTCAAGACGCTCAATGCGCTGGCGCACAGCATTGCGAGACAAGTTGACCTTGGCGCCCAACTCAACATGGGCGATACGAGCATTCGCTGTAAGTTCGGCAAGTATGCGCTCGTCCAGCGGGTCCAGAATGCGCTTCATACGTGCCTCTGCTGCGCCAACAAGAGGGCCTGGCATAGACCGTCTAGATCGCCTTTAGCCAAGTACGGTGGCTGAGCAAAGATGTCAGGAATTGTTGGCACCTCTTCCTGCCAGACACCTAACTCGGACAACAGAGCCGCAGATTTGGCCGGAGCAATTTGCCCAAAGGTCACCATTGGAGCCCCCAGACTGCGTCGATGAATTCGGCCAGCCAGCACACCTACAGCAGTATGTGGATCGATTGCAGACCCGGTCTCACGGAACAACTTGACGACTTCGTCGCGAACCTGTGATTCGTCTACGGCATAGGAATCGAACAGAACTCGGGCTCGCAGCCACTGCTGGTTGCCAATGCTTAACTCGCCGCACTCCTCAAAGTGCTCCATTAACGCCTTCGTTGAGCTCCCATCGTGCCCATACAGCTCCCAAATGAACCGCTCCAAATTGGAAAACAGGGAGAAATCCATCGCTGGAGACAGCGTTCGGTTGCTCACTCGGGTCGAGTAGCGATTGCGGTGAATGAACTGGTGAAGTGCGTCATTGCTGTTTGTAGAAATGATCACCTGGTTGATGGGTAATCCCATTTTCTGAGCAATGTAGCCGGCATAGATCTCAGCAGAGCTGGCTGCTGGAACGCTGAAGCCTACAGGACGTGTTCCGCCCCCCAGTTGCAAGGCAGCATGGAAATAAAAAACGATCTGCGCGAGGACGCCGACCCAGTTCGTGGAGTTGAAACAGATCGGTATTACCCCCTCTAACGGCCAGGCCCGGAAGAGCCGAGAAACCAACGTCTGGCAGTCGTCGAAATTACCGTCGACTGGAAAAAGCTGAACCCGCTCTGGGTCTGCCGCCTGCAGGACAGAGAGTTGCTCAGCCGGTAGCCCATTGTGTGGATACAGTATTGCCATCCGAGTGCCCGGGCAGTTAGCAAACGCCTCAAGCGCAGCCAGCCCGGTATCGCCATTGGTCGCGCCGACGATCAGCGCCTCTCCACCGACCTCACCCAAGAAATGCTCCACCAAGCGCGATTGCAGTTGCGCAGCGAAATCTTTGGACGAATGGGTCGGGCCATGAAACAGCTGGAGTATCCACTCGTTATGGCCAATCTGCTCAAGCGGCGTAATAGCACGGTGGTTGAAGTTTCGATAGCTGTCGCTCAGCAAGGCCCGCAGCGTGCTTTCGTCCATGGAAGAGCCAACGTAGGGTGAGACCACTCGCCAGACCAGCTCATCGAATGGTAACCACGACCAACTGGTAATTTGCTTCTCAGTGAAGACAGGCAAACTTGCCGGGACATAGAGACCACCATCTTCAGCAAGCCCCGACAGAACTACACTGCGAAAATCCGCCCGCACGTCACCGCCGCGTGTGCTTACGTAATGCATGAAGACCCCACATCAGAATTACAAAAGGCGGTGAGCTTGAGCCACCAACCAAGTAGAAAAAGTCGCGGCATCAGGCGAGAGCTGCTCGGCCTGCTCACGCACTAGATAAAAAGACTCGCTGGCTTCGATTCGGTGATTGAACGGAGCAATCAGGTGCCCACTCTTGAGCAAATCTTCCACTACGGAAGACCGCGCCAAGGCAACACCCTGACCTAGTTCTGCCATGCGAATTGTGGAAATCAGTGTGTCGAACTGAAGACCACGGGAATAATCGACTTCGTTTGCTCCAACCCGCTTCAACCAGTAACCCCAACCTTCCTCGTACCCCAACACATGAAGCAAAGAATGGTTCATCAAATCGCGAGGCTCACGTATCGGTGAGTTGGCCATAAGCTCTGGCGAGCAAACGGGTTGGAGGATGTCCCACGTTAATCGCTGAGAGTGCAATCCCGACCACTCACCGCATCCCCAGCGAATTTCCAGGTCATCCTCTCCGTCCGGTTCCTTCACCCAAATGTTGCTGATGTATCGGATGTCGATGTGGGGATACTCTCGACAAAAATCTTCGAGCCGAGGGGCCAACCAATAGTGAAGGAAGGAAAGGCTGCCACGCACCTTCACATGCCTTCGATTACGCTGACCAAAGATCTCGTTGGTCCCCACCGCCAGACGACTGATTGCGTCCTGTACCACTGGCAAGTACGACTGCCCTTCTTCGCTCAAGCCAAGCCCTCGGGGCAGGCGCTTGAAAAGCGCCACACCGAGATGCCCCTCCAACTGACGGATCTGTTGGCTGACCGCACCTTGAGTCAGGTGCAACTCCTCCGCTGCATGGGTGAAATTCAAATACCGCGCCGACACTTCGAATGCCCTCAGCCAATTCAAGGGTGGTAGTGATTTCTGATTCATCGGCGCAACCTTATCGAAACTTATCGGAGCTCAATCATTGCCTGAGCCAATCAAGCTGCGCCAGCGGAATGATGGACAGCTGCCGCCAATGCCAACCGTTCTTCTCGCTTCTTGCGAGTGATCCAATAAACGAAGTAGCACCACGCGATAAACGGAAGGCCGAAGTAAAGTGCTACACGCTGTTCTGGATCAAAGGCAATACCGACACAAGCCAGCAAGCAGCACAACAGCGCACCAATTGGAACCCAAGGGTAGCCGCGTACACGGAAATGCAGATCCTCAACTCGCCCGCCATTGGCGACGTATTGTCGGCGGAAGGCTATCTGACTCGCAGCGATGCTCATCCACACGACCACCACTGCAAGTCCAGAAATCGACACCAGGGCCAGGTAAACCGTATTCGGTGCAAGCACACTGCTCAGAAGAGACGCGACAGCACCGGCCATACTCAAGACGATCGCATTAACCGGCGTACCCTGGCGCGATAGCCTGGCGAAACGCTTAGGCATGTGCCCTTGATCACTTAATGTCCAAAGCATACGCGAAGCCGCATACAACCCTGAGTTAGCCGCAGAAATCAGCGCGGTAAGAATGACAAAGTTCATGATGTCAGCTGAGTACGGGATACCAATCAGCTCGAACACCATCACGAATGGACTTTCGATGACGCCGGCCTGTTCGCGGGGCAGCAAGGTCGCAAGGACAAAAATGGTACCTACGAAGAACAGCGCCAAACGTACTACTGTGGTGCGGATCGCCTTGGGAACGCTTGTCTGAGGATCCTGCGCTTCACCTGCCGCAATCCCGATAAGCTCAGTCCCGGAAAATGCGAAGGAGACAGCTAGAAGTGTCATCGCAATGGGTAAGAAACCTGTAGGGAAAAGCCCTTCGCGGGTAAAGTTGGAGAGTCCGGCGCCCTGCAAATGCTGTACTTGGAAGAGGCCGCAAATAGCCCCACCACCAATGACGATAAAAGTGATAACGGTCAAAACTTTAATGAGCGAAAGCCAGAATTCAGTCTCCGCAAATAGACGAACAGATACAACGTTGCTTACAAAGACTGCAATGGCAAAAAAAGCGCTCCAAATCCATACCGGCGTATCGGGGAACCACCGAACCATCAAGATACCCGCGGCCGTAAATTCAGAGCCAATAGCGACTGCCCAAGTGAGCCAGTACAGCCAGGCCACCGTATAACCCGTACCTGGGCCCAAGTATCGAGTTGCATAAGTACTGAAAGATCCGGTTTCTGGCATCTGTACCGCCAACTCACCGAGACAGACCATTACCAGATACACCATCACCGCGCCGATGATGTAGGCAATTACCGCACCGAGTGGCCCTGCCTGATTAACGGTGTAACCGGAAGTAAGGAATAATCCCGTACCGATAACACCGCCCAACGCCAACATAACAATGTGACGGGTTTGCATTTCTTTCTTGAAGTTTAACCCTGGATCGGACTGATCGTTTTTTGCTTGGATAGTCATAGTTATATTCTCATGAAATGTTCGGACAAAATTTCTCGTTACCGACTACTAAGCAGCACAATTAATTTGTCGCTAGTTGTTATTGTTTTCACTCTTCATGAACGGACGTATTGCCGAGTTCAGCTTCCCACCTCGGTGAAACGCTCGGTGTTTCCAGCGTGAAGGCTTGAATGAAATTGTTTATTACGAACCCACTCAAATGCTTGTTTAAGATCAGCCAGCAAGTCGGCCGTATCTTCAATACCTACAGAGACCCTGACCAAGCCCTCAGAAATCCCAAGTGCCTCGCGCTCCTCCAAGGTGTTTTCCACATGGCTTGTCGTCCGTGCCGGCCCGTAGATGGTTTCAACCGCTCCCAGGTTGCCCGCACGATGGGCATACTTAAGCAGCGGTAGCAAACGAGTCACTGTGTCCATGCCCCCTACCAGCACGAAGCTGACAATTGCGCCAAATCCACGCATCTGCGAGCGAGCAATGAGATGACCTCGATGTTGAGGCAGTCCCGGATAGTTCACAGATTCAACCAGCGGCTCGGTGCAGAGATACTCGGCCAGTGCTTGTGCGCTCACCTGCTGCTGACGAAGACGCAAAGCCAGAGTCTTGATGCCCCGGATGATGAGATAAGCCGAGAACGGATCCAGCGAGGCCCCATTGATTTCGCGGTAGTGGCGAACTTGAGACATAAGATGCTCGCTGCCGCAGACCATACCGCCAAGCACATCGCCATGACCGGACAGAAACTTGGTAGCGCTGTGAACTACCACATCAACCCCAAGGGCAAGGGGATTCTGATTTAGAGGCGTCGCGAACGTATTGTCTGCTATGACCAAAGCCCCAACGCGCTTCGCCGCCGTCACCAGGCGTCGAATATCCAGAATCTTCAATGTTGGGTTCGTCGGGGTTTCCAGGTAAAGGACATTGCAGCCTTTTGCGATCTCATACTCGATAGATTCGGTGTCGAGGGTATCGCAAAGCGTGACCTCGACTCCCATGCGAGGGAGAAACTCTTCGAAGATTTTGTTTGTGCCGCCGTAACTGTCGCGGGTAGAAACCACACGCTGACCACAGGACAGGAAGGTATGCAGCACTCCACTGATTGCGGCCATCCCGGTACTGAACGCGACAGCCGACTCTGCGTTTTCAAGCTCGCAGAGTTTGTCTTCCAGGACAGAGACCGTAGGGTTGCTCATGCGGCTGTAAATGAAGCCTGGTTCTTTACCCAATGCCACGTCATACCATTCATCGATGTCTTGGTAACCGTAGGCGGCACTGACTACGATGGGAGTTTGGGTAGCGTTGTAGGGATGCTTAACTTGCTCCCCTCCCCAAACCACTCGCGTCCCCAAACCAGCACCCTGGCTATGGCCGGGTTTTGTCTTGTCATCCATAAATCTATCTCGCATCGATGAAACACAGATGTGTTCCGATTGGGCTTGCGATGACTATAGGGAAGGCTTGAGCGTGTGAAAAATCATGTTATCTGGGGCTAAGGGGTGGTTTTTTTAATGGATGATCGATATGAAAGAGCTTTTGAAGGAGTTGCCAAATACAGTCGCGCCACGCTGAATCGGCGGTCCCGAAGTCGAAAAGATCACCCCGTATTGTTCAGGATTTCAAAATCTTGATACTTGCGAAGGTTGACTCATCACGTGCCTGATCCAGCAAGCTCATCGGCCTTGCCAATGGCAATGCCTGCGCAATCGTTCTTGCTGTCACTAGCGGTTGCGATTCCGCCACCAGGCGCTCGTCGCTGGGTGGAATGCCGAAACACTCGCGATAGCACTTGGAAAAATGGGGCGTGGACACAAAGCCACACACCACCGACAACTCTACGATGGAGATCGGCGTTTGCTTGAGCAACTGACGTGCGCGAATCAGGCGCAGTTTGAGGTAATACCGCGAAGGCGAGGAATGTAGGTATTTCTGAAACAACCGCTCAAGCTGTCGACGTGACAAGCCGACATAATTTGCCAGCTCGTCCAGATCAATCGGTTCTTCCAGATTGGCCTCCATCAAGGCGACGACTTCCTGCAACTTTGGTTGATGGGTACCGAGCATGTGCTTGAGGGGCACTCGTTGGTGATCCTGCTCGTTGCGGATTCGCTCGTAGACGAACATTTCGGAGATAGCCGCTGATAGTTCATGACCATGATCGCGACTGATCAGGTGCAGCATCATGTCCATTGGCGCGGTTCCACCAGAGCTGGTGAAGCGATCTCGGTCGAGGGTGAATAAACTGGAGCTGAGGTTCACTAGCGGGAAAGCTTCCTGCATGGCGGCCAGAAATTCCCAGTGCACACTGCAATCAAAGCCATCGAGCAGGCCCGCCTTGGCCAAGGCCCAACTGCCAGTGCACACGCCGCCGATCCGCGTCGAACGTCGCGCCAGGGCTCGCAACCAGGTTACGTGCTCCCGGGTCACAGCGCTTTGAATGCCAATGCCACCGCAGACGATCACGGTATCAAGCATCGGTGCGTGAATGATCGAGGTGTCCGGAGTGATCGGCATGCCGTCGCTTGCCCAGACCTGCTCTCCCCCCAAACTCAAGGTATGCCAACGATAGAGCTCTTGACCGGTCAACTGATTGGCCATTCGTAGAGGCTCTACTGCAGACGCCAGCGAGATCAACGTGAATTGGTCCAGCAGCAAGAAACCGATAGTTTGGGGAGGAGCGGCCTTGGAAGTGTCGTATGCCATCGAAGATTATTCTCGCAGTGACGGTAGTGGCCCGTGGCGCAGGCGGCTTTTGCCGCCTCGCCACTGCTCGAGCACTGATGAGGTCGCCAGCAGGTTTACGCTGGATGGCTGCTATGCACTTTCCGCCGACACCGCCCGCTGCGGCTGACCATGGTGACGCGTAGTCACAAGGCCGATAAAGGAAATCACCAGCGCCAGGCCGATGGTCGAAGAAACCTCCATACGGTGCTCGGGGGTCACCATCATCACCGCCAACGCAGCGCAGATGAACACGATGACCAACCAGGTGAGCCAGGGAAACAGCCACATCTTGAAGGTTAACGTGACGTTCTGCCGACGCAGAATCCTGCGCATGCGCAATTGCGACACGGCGATAACCAGGTACACCAGCAACGCAATGGCGCCGGAGCTGGCGAGCAGAAACTGGAACAGTCCGGCAGGCATGAAATAGCTGAACAAAGTCACGCCGGCACCCAGTATGGTGCTGGCGATCACCGCAGCTCTCGGCACGCCCGCCGACGACGTCACCTTCAGCGGCTCCGGTGCATCACCGCGCTTGCCCAGCGAGAACAGCATGCGCGAGGAAATATAGATCGAGGAGTTCATGCAACTGGCCACGGCAATCAATACCACCACATCCACCAGTAACTTGGCGTGGGGAATGTTCATCAGTTCCAGCGCTCGCTGGTACGAGCCCACCGACGCCAGCAATGGATCATTCCAGGGCACCACGGAAATGACCACGAAAATGGACAGCAGGTAGAACACCCCAATGCGCCAGATCACCGAACGTGTGGCTTTGGCAATGTTCTGCGCAGGATTGCTGGATTCGGCGGCAGCAATGGTTACCGCTTCTGTACCGATGAAGCTGAACATGATGGTGATGAAAGCACCTACGACCGCTGACAAGCCATTGGGCGCAAACCCGCCATGTTCCTCCATGAGTCGACTCAACCCGCTGGCTTCCCGCTCGGGAATCCAACCCATCAACACCGCAAAACCAAGACCGATAAAGCCGATGATCGCCACGACCTTGGCCATCGCAAACCAGAATTCGAACTCGCCGTATTTGGACACGCTGAACAGGTTGGTCACGACCAACAGGATGATCGACAGCAAGGCAAACAACCAGGTATCGATCTGCGGGAACCATTGATTCATGACATGCCCGGCCGCGAGCGCTTCGATCGGAATCACCAACACCCAGAACCACCAGTAGAGCCAGCCGATGGTGAAGCCGGCCCAACGCCCGATCGCCTGATCGGCATAGGTTGAGAAAGAACCGGTGTCCGGGTTGGCCACTGCCATTTCGCCCAGCATGCGCATGACCAATACGACCAACAGGCCGGAGCACAGATAAGCCAGCAATACCGCCGGACCGGCAGCAGCGATGGCATGTCCCGATCCGACAAACAAGCCTGCGCCGATAATCCCCGCGATGGAAAGCATGGTGACGTGTCGCGGCTTGAAACCCTGTGCCAACTGACCGTTCGAATCTTTGGAGTTCAGGCTATTCATTGTTTTTTTTTGTTCTCTGGTGATCGACGTTAGCGCGTGCTGACTGAGGGTCAGGCGATCATCATTTCTTCCTGTTGCCCCTTATCGAAAGCGGCGAACCTCAGCGTTTTGGAGCATTCCCCATCAGTCAACGCAACTGCACACTGACATGAAATGACACGCCACCTTACGCGCCCACTCATCCACGCAAGTAGCCTGAGCGCGCCACGTGCGAGTCTGATTTCGACATGCATCAGTGCGTAGGGTCTCTGGCCTTCAAGAAGAGATCCCTCATCCAATCGATAAATTGACCGCCGGAAGTAGACTTTAAGGCCCCACATCTTCTTTTCCGACGTACAACCTGTCCTTTGGGAATTACTTCTTAATCTTTCACTCATTGCTGCCGATGCCTCTAGATTAGGGCATAGGAGCAATACAGATGAGAAACAACCAACCGGTTACGCAGCGCGAGGTTGCCCTTGGACCTCAACAAAAACTCATCTCGACAACGGATGCACGAGGCGTCATCACGTACTGCAATGACGCCTTTGTTGATATCAGCGGTTTCAACAAGTCCGACCTGATCGGCGCACCTCAAAACATCGTTCGTCACCCCGACGTACCCTCCGCCATCTTTGCCCATATGTGGGGCGCGCTGAAGCAAGGCAAGCCGTGGATGGGCATCGTCAAGAACCGCTCCAAAAACGGCGACCACTACTGGGTCAACGCCTACGTCACGCCGATTTTCGAAGGTCGTGAGGTCGTTGGCTATGAATCGGTCAGGGTCAAGCCGACGGCCGAGCAGATCCGCCGCGCCGAAGCTCTCTATAAACGCATCACTCTTGGAAAATCAGCCGTCCCCGGCAGCGATCAATGGCAACCCGCCCTACTCGCCTGGTTGCCTGTTGTGACGATCGGATTGGTGGGGACGCTGGGCGGCATGTTCCTCAGCGCGCCTGAGGCTTTCATTTTGGCCGTCGGGGTATCGATTCCCATCGGGTTGCTTGTGTCCCGCAGACAAAACCGAGGGGCGCTGCATCTATTGGAAATGGCTGAGGCCTCAACCTCCGACTCGTTGCTGGCCAAAATGTACAGCGATGAACGCGGTCCTCAGGCACGCCTTGAAACGGCATTTGTCAGTCAGGCGTCTCGGCTCAAGACCTGCCTCACTCGGCTGCAAGACACGGCAGAGCAACTGACCAGTCTGGCGGGGAGATCCGATGGCCTCGCCGCCGATAGCTCTCGTGGACTGGACCGCCAACGGGTCGAGACCGAGCAGGTGTCGGCCGCAGTCAATCAAATGGCGGCCACCACCCAGGAAGTCGCCAGCCACGTCCAGCGTACTGCCGACGCCACTCAAGAAGCCAATGTGCTGACCGGACGTGGACGCGAGGTGGCCCGAGACACTCGAGAAGCCATTCAGCGCCTCTCCGTCGTGGTGGGCGAGACAGGGCTGACAGTGGCGCAGTTAGCCAAGGACAGCCATGAAATCGGGACGGTGGTGGATGTCATCAAAGGCATTGCCGATCAGACTAACCTGCTCGCGCTGAACGCAGCCATCGAAGCTGCGCGCGCGGGCGACATGGGTCGAGGCTTCGCGGTCGTCGCTGATGAAGTGCGTCAGCTGGCCCAGCGCACGACTCAGTCCACGATCCAAATCCATAACCTGATTTCCAAGTTGCAGGTCTCATCCAGCAACGCGGTTAAAACCATGGAAAACGGACAGCGACAGGCCGAAGAAGGCGTGGCGTGGGTGCTTGAGGCAGACAAGGCATTAGTCGGTATCAGTGAGGCCGTGGCGAACATCACGGACATGACTACCCAGATTGCCGCTGCGACCGAAGAGCAAACCGCCGTGGCCGAGGAAATCAGCCGCAATATCACGACCATTGCTAATCTGGCGGACCAAACATCTGAACAAGCCAGGCATTCGGCGGAGCTGAGCAAGGAATTAACCCAGACCGCTCAAACCCAGTACTCATTGGTCGAGCGATTTAACCGATAACCCATCAACTTTCTTAAAAAAGCCCGCTCCTTCGGGCTTTACATTTCAGGCGCCCGATCAACTACTTTGCAAAAAGTTTTGGCAAGGCGCTCAAAACGCTAAATGCCGGGTCAGTTGATCAACCGGCGGTGACGGTCATGCCGCCGTCGGCCATGACCACGGAGCCGACGATGAAGCTCGCGCGGTCCGAGGCGAGAAATGCCACAACTTCGGCGATTTCCTCGGGCTGCGCGGCACGACCAATGGGGGCTGCTTCACCGTGCTGGGCCAAAAAGCCAGGGCCGTCGTCAACCACGTCGTTGAGGATGTTGGTCACCACGTCGCCGACGCCGATAGCATTGACTCGAATGCCATGCTCAATCGCCTCGAGCGCCAGCGTTCGGGTCAACTGAGCCAATGCCCCTTTGGAAGCGGTGTAAGCGGCAATCGTTGGGAATGCGAAATAGGATGCGTAAGAGGCTATGTTGACGATAGCTCCCGATTTGTTGGGCATCATTGCCTTGACCGCTTCGCGGCAATGCAGGAAGGCCGCGGTTACGTTGACCGCCTGGATGCGCTCCCAGTCTGCGCGGGTCATGTCGATGACTAACTTATTGATGATGATCCCGGCGTTGTTGACCAGTATGTCCAGCCGGCCGAACTTCTCGACGGCCAAACCGACTGCGCGCTCGGCGACGCCGTCTTCGGTAATGTCGGCCACCAGTGGCACTAACCCGGGGCGGGCGAGTTCTTCCACGCAAGGATTGCGGTCTTCAGCAATGACCTTGGCGCCACGCGCGTGCAGCAACAATGCGATAGCCTTGCCGATGCCACTGGCGGCGCCGGTGACCAGCGCGACCTTGCCTTCGACTTCGTGGGGAATGCTGTGATTGATCTCAGTCATGGTGCTCTCCTGCCTTGCAAGCCGACGAGATATTCGGCGGCTCAGCGCCTGTGAGGCGCTGTCGTTATCGACGGCTTCACTGTCGCGCAATGGGGAGGGTTGGGCTTTCGCAGGCTTGCCGAAGCTGTCGGAGTTTTGCGCCAACGTTAAAGCGTCTGATGGAAGCCGAGGCTACGGTATTCTATTGACGCCAGCCCCCATCTGAGGGTGTTTCGATGGAGCCTCCTGTGCACCAGCCTGAACATGAAGACCTGACACCGATCGATGCTCAGCGCATCACAGCCGAATCGATGCCGCATCATCTGCCGGGAACACCGCAAGTGTTGCCGCTGCTCACGCAGATGCAGGATGTGATGGTGCAGGTGTTCAGCCATCACAGTATCGTCGAGCCGATACTGGTGCCCGCAGTGGTGGAGCCTCTGCTGGTATTGGTCCTGGCAGGAACGGCCAGGGTCGAGGAACGCTCGCTCGATGGGGCATGGAAAGCCGTCAATGTGCAGGCTGGCGACTTCTTTCTCACCAACACAAGCGAGCCCTATGAGATGCGTTGGCAGACGATGGGGTGCGACACCTTCGAAGTGATGCATCTGTATCTCGGCCTTCCACTGATCGACCAGGCTGTCCGTGACCTTCTGGGCGAGCACACCGTTGCGGTGAACTTCCTCGATATCTCCGGTGCCCAGGATGAGCGGGTAAATTTCATGCTTAATCAGCTGCGCTTCGAGCTGATCGAGGAGCGTAATCCCAGCCTGTTGTTCATACACAGCCTGGCTCAGGCGCTGACCGTTCATCTGATACGCCGTTATCTCGATCCGCACACCACTACCCGGCGCAGCAACGCACTACAAGCGTACAAGCTGCGCCGCGTCATCGATGCGATGAACGAGCACCTGGCCGATGACTTCCGCCTTGCGCATTTGGCTCAAATCGCCGATTTGAGCGAGTATCACTTCAGCCGGATGTTTAAGCGTGCCACGGGACTGTCACCATCGCAGTATTTCATCCGCCTGCGCATGAGTCGCGCCCGGCATCTACTGCTTGAGACCAATCGCAGCATTATTGATGTCGGATTGGAAGTTGGTTATGCCAGTCCCAGCCATTTCTCCCAGGTTTTTCGTCGCGAGGTGGGTGTCACGCCCAGCGCCTACCGCCAAGCGTGACATGCCCTACAGTTTCTGCGAGGCGCTCGCTCTAATCGAGTATCGCCCCTGCGCGATTAGTGGATCTTGAGGTTCGCCGCCAGAAAGTCCATGAAGGCTCTGACGCGTGTGGGCAACTTTCCTCCTTGCCCTACGTAAACCGCATGCACTTCAGTCTTTGCGATGGGCATGAAGTCCTCTAAAACCGGGAGAAGGCGGCCGTCCGCCAGATCGTGCTCGACCTGGCAAAACCCTACGCGCGCGAGGCCCAGGCCGAGGATTGCAAGTTCTCGTATTCCATTGCCGTCACTGGCCCGTGCGTTGCCGGTAACGGACACCGGTGTTAGCTGGCCGTTTGCGCCGACGAAGCTCCACTCCATCATCGGTGGGCTGAAGGTGCCCCCCAGACAGTTGTGATCTACAAGATCGGCTGGAGTTTTGGGTATGCCGCGTGCTGCAAGGTAGGCCGGCGATGCCACGATAAGACCTCTCGTCTCGCCCAATCGCCTGGCCACCAGATTGGAGCTTTTGAGCGGTCCGCTGCGGATGGCCACGTCAGCTCGTGCGCTGATCAGGTCGACGACTTCGTCGCTTCATTGAGCAGGTTTCAATTCGCTGGCAGGCAAAACCGGTGGCATTCATCGGCTACGGGGGGGCGTCGGGTGGACGTTGCGCAATTGATCAGCTTCGCCAGGTACTGGCCGGACAGCACGCGGTACCCATCTGCAATTTCGTGTCCTTCCCTAATCCTTGGGCGCTAATCGATGAGGCCGGGGGTATACGTCAGCCTGATCAAGCCAGGCTTCCAATGGCTCGAATGCTGGTACAGCTGAACTGGTGGGCGAGAGCCCTGAAGGCTGCGCGACAACAGATGCCCTATGAACGGGTGAGCTAAGCCTCAGTGCAAAAGCGCCGCCGCAGAAATGGGCAAAGGTTACGCAGTATCCGACTAACAGAAACTTGTTGCCCGTCCCTAACCTTGTTTCCAGACCCGCTTCCTGGGCGAACAGAAGAGGAAACCGATCATGTTGAACATCAAAGACAAAGTCATCGCAATCACCGGCGCAAGCAGCGGTATCGGTGAGGCTACCGCGCGACTGCTGGCTAGCCAAGGCGCGAAAGTAGTGCTTGGCGCTCGTCGTACCGACCGACTGGAAAGGATTGCAGGCGATATCAACGCCGCCTGCGGCAGGGCTGAATTCCGTGCTCTGGACGTCACAGACCGAAAGGATGTCCAGGACTTCATCGACTTCGCCGTTACCCGGTTCGATCGTGTTGATGTGCTGGTGAATAACGCTGGCGTGATGCCTCTTTCCAAACTTGAGGCACTCAAGGTGGATGAGTGGGACCGTATGATTGACGTGAACATTCGCGGAGTCCTGCACGGTATCGCTGCCACGTTGCCGCTGATGCAGCGCCAACGGGCTGGGCAGATCATCAATATTGCCTCTATTGGTGCCTATGCAGTGAGTCCGACTGCGGCCGTTTACTGCGCCACCAAGTACGCTGTCCGGGCCATTTCCGAAGGCCTTCGTCAAGAGGTTGGAGGCGATATTCGGGTTACCGTCATCGCTCCTGGTGTTACTGAGTCCGAGCTAGCCGAGAGCATCTCTGATGAGGGCGGTCGCGCAGAGATGAAAGAGTTTCGCAAGATCGCGATTTCGGCCGACGCCGTAGCAAGAGCAATTGCCTATGCCATTGAACAACCTGCGGATGTGGATGTAAGCGAGCTGATCGTTCGGCCCACGGCGAGCCCTTTCTGACGGAGTGCGCAATTACGGCGCTGGTCTTGCTGCCTGGCGCCCCAGCTTTCCAATTCGACTAGATGCCATTCCGAACGCCATGCGAGGCGATCAGCGAATAAGCCAATCAAGGAGCAACGATATGACTCATTCCTCAAGCGATCAAAACAGCTATGTCGGTATGTGGGTTACTGTGGATGGCCGCATACGTCATGAACTGCTTGCCGGTGGCCGCTATGACGAGGCCCGTGGCGCTAAGAAAAGTGCCTACCAAGGGCGTTACTGGCTAGAAGGAAACCACATCGAGTATGTAGACGACACAGGGTTCACCGCCGACGGTGAGTTCCGTGATGGGGTTCTCTATCACGCCGGCATGGTTCTGTATAAGGAACAGGAAAATAGAGCTGGCAACTAGCACCGAAACGGCGGCAGCTGTAGTCCGGACCGGGGTTGCTTTTTCTTCCTGTCGCCACTGTCAACGATGGGCTGTGGATTCAACCGGTGCTCCCGCCCGGATCGACCTCGTCTCTACCGCCACATCACCTACAGCTGTCGATCACGTGTTGGACGGTGATTGCGGCGTATCGGGATTGAGTTGCTGACGTCTGAATTGCCCAGGTGGCTGGCCATGTATCTGGCGAAAGCGTCGGGAGAAATAAGCCTCGTCAGCGAAACCGCACAACCTCGCCACCTCCCCCACCGGCCGGGTTCCATTGAGCAAGTAATTGCGCGCCGCGTGCATCCTGCGCTCGAGCACCAGTTCAGTGAAGGTCTTGCCGATTTCCTTGCGCAACCAGTGCGTCAGATACGTCGGTGACAGGTAGGTCGCAGCAGCCACCTTGATCAGGTTGAGATCGGGGTCGGCGATATTTTTGCGCAAGTATTCGGACATCCTGCTCAGCGCATCGCGGCGGCTGACTTCGGCGGCATTCTCTTCGGCCAATCGTTTGAGCGGCTCGGCATACAAGGCACAAACGCTCCCCACCAATTGCAGCAGCAACCCCTTGAGCATCTCGCGGGTGCCAAACTGACGGTTCTCATCCAGGACTCGCATCTGTTCGATCAAGGCACAGACTTTGCGGAAGTCCTCATCGTCCAGAATGAAATCCAGATGTTCCTGAAAGCGGAATGGCGACAACTCCGGCGCCAGGAGAATCGAGACTTCCTCCAGATCCATCGGGTCACACTGCAAGTGCGGTAGCAGGAAGGTCTGGGAAAAATTGATCACCATGAAATTGCTGTCGGCCGGATGCGGAATCACGTGCACGCGATGCGGCAGGATAAAGGCCAGCGTATTACGCGGAAACGGACGTTCGACATTACCGATGTGCTGCACGGTATCGCCACCGAGGTTGACCTGGATTTGGAAATACTCATGGCGATGCGGACTGGTTTCGGCGCTCCGACCCTTTTTGTCGCGGATGTAAAAGTCCGTCAATTCGCTGCGTTGCTGCATGACGTAAGTGGGCACTCGACTCGGTGACAACATCGCCTGAGGATCCTCGACAGGTACATGGACAGGTTGTCGTCGCGCCGCAATGCCGGCAGCGACTGCGGTGATTGTGAAGGCAGACCCCGTCGGCTTCAACATGTCATAGGATGACAACGAAATGCAGAGAATTAATTGTATCCGTGTGTGATGTGTCGCCTGTCCAAAAAAGCTACTTGCACACAAAGATAATTAATCGTTTAAAAACAACAACTTATTAAACAAATGAAGCATAAACAAGGAAATGCGCTGATTTGTTTTTTCTTGGACAGCTGCATTCATCGCCTTTTTCAGAAGAAAAAACGATCTAACGCCTCCGTTGATTTTGAGATGTTGTACGACCACTGTGATAGCCAATGCAGCCCGAACCTTCCAAAAACAATCAAAAGGTGCGCACGTGATGAACCTGTTTTTCCCCCTCGCCAACCCTCCCCCGATCGAGCCAGTCCGAAGGCGTATCTGAGCGCCTGACAGCGGCTGTCCGCGCCTCTCATTCAAGTAGCGATTGCTCTGCCCCGGCACTGCGGGCACGGCTTCGGCTGCGCGCGAACATCTCGATTCTTCTAACAATAAAAAGGTCTATTCATGTCGAACTCGCAAACCTCCCCGTCCACCGCGCCGTCGGTGAGCGCCGGCGCCCGGGACGCCCTGTTGCCTCAACGACTGCCGACGCGTCGGCGCTGGTTCATGCTGTCATTGCTGCTGATTGCGACCATCATCAATTACATCGACCGCGTCAACATCTCGATTGCCGCACCGTTCATGGCCAAGGATCTGGGCCTGGACAAGATCGAAATGGGCCTGATTTTTTCCGCGTTTGCCTGGACCTACGCACTCGCCTTGGTCCCCGCCGGGTTCATTGCCGATCGCTTCGGTTCCCGGTTCACTTACGGGGTGTCGCTGATCAGTTGGTCGACGGTCACGGTGTGCCAGGGCTTTGCCACAGGATTCGCTTCGCTGTTCGGGCTGCGCCTGGCCGTCGGTGCCATGGAAGCTCCTGCGTTTCCGGCCAACAGCCGAGCGGTCACGGTGTGGTTCCCGGCCCGCGAACGGGGCCTGGCCAGCAGCATTTACGTGTGTGGCCAATATCTGGGCACGGCTCTGTTTACCGGCGCGCTGTTATGGCTGGCCACGACCTATGACTGGCGCCATGTGTTCTACAGCACCGGAATACTCGGCATTGTGTTCGGTGTGATCTGGCTCTACGTGTACCGCGATCCGCTGAACTGCAAGAACGTCAGCCAGGAAGAGCTGAAGTACATCGAAGCCGGGGGCGGACTGGTCAAGAGCAGTCAGGAACGCACCCGGTTCAACTGGCGGCAGATCGCCGAGCTGTTCAGCTATCGGCAGATCTGGGCGATTTGCATCGGCAAGTTCGCCAGCACCTCGGCGTTGTACTTCTTCCTGACCTGGTTCCCGACGTACCTGATCGAAGAACGCAAGCTGACCATGATCAAGGCCGGGATCTTCGCGGTGCTGCCGTTCGTGGGTGCAACGGTCGGCATTCTGCTGGCCGGCATCGTCTCCGACTTGCTGATACGCCGTGGTTACTCAATGTCCTTCGCTCGCAAGTTGCCATTGGTGGTCGGATCGATGCTGGGCATGTCGATTGTGCTGGTGAATTTCACCGACTCGAATGTGATCTGCATTGCCGTGCTGACCATAGCCTTCTTCGCCCAGGGAATCGCTTCGTCGTCGTGGGCGGCCGTATCGGAAGTCGCGCCCAAGGAACTGATCGGCCTGACCGGCGGAGTCACCAGCCTGGCCGCCAACATCGGCGGGATCGTCACCCCGATCGTGATTGGCGGCATCGTCCACGCCACCGGCTCGTTTGCCTACGCCTTCTGGTTCATTGGCGGCGTGGCGTTGATCGGGACCTTGTCCTATTCGTTGCTGCTCGGTCGCTTGTATCGCATCGAACTCAAGGCGCGCTGAGCCAAGAAACCGTTTTTCTCCAACACGAGGCGGCTTTCGTCCAACTTTGCAAAAGATTGCCGCCGTACGCTGACGCTTCAAACAGGACGACATAAAAATGACAATGACTGAGTACGTGTTTACCCCGGATCTGCCCGTGACCTTGCCGGTTGCCGGCAGCCAGCAGCGTTTTCCCGTTGGCCGGGTATTTTGCGTCGGCCGCAACTACCCTTGGCCAGACACCCAAGGCCAGTCCCGCCAGCCGCCAGTGTTCTTCATGAAACCGGCGAGCAACGTGGTGGATGCGGCGGGTGAAGTGACTTTCCCGCCGTTGACCGAAGAGTTTGTCCACGAAATCGAATTGGTCGTGGCCATCGGTGAAGGCGGCGCCAATATTCCGCAGAGTCAGGCGCTGGCCTATGTCTGGGGCTATGCCGCCGGTCTTGATCTGACCCGTCGTGATGTCCAGCGCGCGGCCAAAAGCAATGGTTTGCCGTGGGAAGGTGCCAAGGTGTTCGACGGCGCCGCGCCGATGACCGCCATCGTGCCGGTGACTCGCGCCGGGCACCCGGATGGCGATGTGTGGCTGAACGTCAACGGCGAAGAGCGCCAGCGCGACAGCCTCGACAGCCAGATCTGGTCGGTCAGTGAAATCATCAGCCGCATCTCGCAATCGGTAGCGCTGCGGGCCGGTGACTTGATCATGACCGGCAGCCCGGCAGGCGTCGATGTTCTGCAACCAGGGGACATCATCAACGCCGGGATCGACGGCATCGGCCAACTGGAAATGCGCGTCGGTCCACGACCTTGAACCCAGCACACGCTCTCGTGAATTGAAAAAGGAGATAACAACATGAACAGTCCTTTGAAAGTGGCCCTGGTCACCGGCGCCGGTAGCGGAATCGGCCGCGCCGTGGCCCTGGCTCTGATGGCCGACGGATTCACCCTCGTAGTCGCCGGACGTCGGCCAGAGCCATTGCAGGCATTGGTCGACTTAGCGCTCAGCGAAGGACACGAAGCGTTGGCGGTGCCCACTGATGTGCGTGATCCGGCCAGTGTCGATGCGCTGTTTGCCACCATCACCGAGGTATACGGACGCCTCGACGTGGTGTTCAACAACGCAGGGGTCAACGCCCCCGCCGTGCCGCTCGATGAGCTGACATTCGAGCAGTGGCGAAACGTGATCGACACCAACCTCAACGGCGTTTTCCTCTGCGCCCGTGGTGCCTTCGGGCTGATGCGCCGGCAACAGCCACAGGGCGGACGCATCATCAACAATGGTTCGATCTCGGCGCATACCCCACGCCCCTTCAGCAGCGCCTACACCGCCAGCAAACACGCGGTGCTGGGGCTGACCAAATCCCTGGCCCTGGACGGGCGAGAATTCAACATCGCCTGCAGCCAGATCGACATCGGCAACGCCCTGACCGAAATGTCGGTGCGCATGACCAAAGGCGTGCGCCAGGCCAACGGCACCATCGCCGTGGAGCCGATGGTGGACGTCAAGCATGTGGCCGATGCGGTGCGCTACATCGCCGGTCTGCCACTGGAGGCGAACGTCCTGAACATGACCGTCATGGCCACTGCCATGCCGTTTGCCGGTCGCGGTTAAACCGGCCTTTTTATTCCGTTACGCGAGGTTTACATGAAGCCAGAAGTCTTGCAGCTCAGCCCGATCCTGATCCCTGAAATCAACGCGCGGCTCGATGAGTTGTTTACTGTCAGACGTTACTTCCAGCAGGCCGACAAGCAGGCTTATTTACAGGAACACGGCGCGAACATTCGCGCAGTGATCACCGGCGGGCATACCGGTATCAGCCAAGGACTGATGGCGCAATTACCGAAACTGGAAGTGGTGGCGGTCAACGGCGTGGGTACCGATGCGGTGGATCTGGCGTACGCCCGGGATCGCGGAATTCGCGTGACCGCAACCATCGGCGCGCTGACCGAAGACGTCGCCGACCTGGCCATCGGCTTGTTGATTGCCGTGTGCCGGGGTCTGTGCACCAGTGATCGTTATGTGCGTTCAGGGCAATGGCCCCATAGCCCGACACCGTTGGCCCCGTTGCCGTTGGCGCGTCAGGTGTCGGGCATGCGCATCGGCATCGTCGGCATGGGCCGGGTCGGCCGTGCAGTGGCGACCCGGGCCGCAGCGTTCGGCTGCCCGATCAGTTACACCGATCTGCAGCCGATGAACGATGTGAACCACACTTTCATCGCCGATCTGAAGCAGCTGGCCAGCAACAGTGATGCGCTGATTCTCGCGGCCGCTGCCGACAAGGCTGAAGCCATCATCAATGCCGAGGTGCTGCAGGCGCTGGGCAAGGACGGGTATCTGATCAACGTGGCGCGCGGCAAGCTGGTCAACGAGGTCGATCTGGTGGCGGCGCTTGCCGCTGGTGAGATCGCGGGTGCAGCGCTGGATGTGTTTGTCGATGAACCGAACGTTCCCGAGGCACTGTTTGCCAACGAAAAAGTGGTTCTGCAGCCTCATCGCGCCAGTGCGACACTGCAAACCCGCACGCGGATGGGGGAAATGGTGGTGGCGAGCCTGGTGGACAGTTTCGCCGGGAGAATACCGCAGGGTTCCGTGACTGACTGAAGGTTGGCCGCCGAGGAGATGTTGCGTCCCCTCGGCGGCTCGGTGTCAGGTAAACAGATCGACGCCCAATCCGAGCTGCGACGATTCCGGTGAATACCCGATCTGCAGGCGCGGAGGGTTGAACCACCGCGATGCGCACCAAGGGAATTTGGAGGCGAGGATCTGGAGGTGAAGCGCTCAATCGGGGAGAGCCCCTCAACATTGATAGCCTGTTCAACAGCCGCACCGATTTCCGACAGACAATTTCTACAGATAGCCAGCAACTGCGACTTGATTACGTCCCAGCGCCTTGGCTCGATACAGTGCTTTATCAGCATTGTTCATCAAGCTGTGCAGATCTTTATCTCCGGCATCCGTCGACGCTACGCCGAGGCTGGCTGTTATGCAGTGAACAGGCTCGATCATCAATCCAGCAATAGTCTGGATGAGCTGTTCTGCAATCTCGACGGCGGCCTCAATGGAGGTGTCCGGGAGCAGAACTGCGAATTCTTCTCCACCTAGCCGGCCGTGGATATCCGTTGCACGAAAGGATGAACTGATGACCTCACCCATTTGGCGCAAAACCTGATCCCCAACCTGATGGCCGTAGGTGTCGTTGATATGCTTGAAGTGATCCATGTCCAACATTACGACGCACAACCCTAACCGGTTGGTTTCGCATTCGTTGTAAAGCTGCTGGGCATGCTCGAAAAAAGCTCGTCGACTCTTCAGGCCGGTCAGTTCATCAGTTTGTGCTGCACGGGTTGAAATGCTGTTCGCCTGTTCCATTTCACGGGTTAGTCGAAAGGCGGTTTCCAGTGCCTCGGACATTTTCCGTGTAGCGCGGGCAACAAATGACGCGAACACCAAAACCGAGAGTGCCATGCCGACTTGAATCATGGACGATTGAAACAGCAGCCAGGCGGTGCACGGCAACAGAACCAGTCCAATGGACACGAGTGTCATATAGCGGTAGGCCGAGTAGCAGGACACCGCGCTGACAGACATCCCGACAGCAAAAAGCATGACCAACGCCTGCGACAAAAGATCGTCTGCGGGCATGACAACGAATGCACCTCCCCCCCAGATACTGGCGGACAGCACGAGCGTGCTCCAGTATTTGCGCTCCCAGCGTTGAGGTGTACGTTCACTTTCGTCGCTGCGAAAATAGGCAACAAACATCGAGATGCGCAACAGCGTCGATCCGGTCAGTATGGCCAGCCACCAAAGAACAACGCTGTGCTCAAAACGATCCCAACACAGCCAACACAGCATGATGGCAGCGAGGTAGCTACCAAAAACCGCAGAAACTGATTGGCGAAATAGTTGATGCAATCGGTCAGTTCGCACCTGCTCGGCTATGAAAAACTCTTGGTCATTCCGAGATCCTGGGCAGTCCATGTGATCCACCTGATCGTGACTCAACTAAAAAAAGCGATTGTGGCACCCTGCCACTAACGCAAACAACCGAATTACGCTCGTGGCCGTCCGCAAAGTTCCTGGAGAATGCCCCCATCTCGTAACCAAGCCCGAACGCCGACCCGTTCAATGAGCTGCGCTCCTGTCGAGCCATGAGGAAGAGTGCCCACTTACATCGACTTGACGGACACCACTTCCACAAACCTGAATTTTGTTCTGGCCGCCTTAGTAGCTTCTTGCTCTGCAACCAGTGAGCTCAGCGTATCGGCCTCATGTACCATCTCGTGCATCTTGCCTTCAAATTCATTTCCCACCCGCAGCGTGACTCTCAACCTGGGCGTGAAGCCTTTTGAGACTATCTTTTTCTTCGCTGCCTTTACCGGTTGCACGATCACGACATCCGGGACGGAGTCTTGCACGTGTGAGGTAATTGCCGGCGCAAGGGACTCCGAATCACCGAACAGTGCCCGGCGCATCTCTTCTTCCGTCAATTGTGTATTCATATCATTTCTCAGAAGGGTGTTATCTATAACCTGACCGATTCTATCAGCATGACCGGACGCTCTGTCATGCCTTCGTCACACCCACCCAGCACAATGCGGTCAGCCAAAGGGATTTGGCCCCATCGACAGAGAGCCCGGCTAAGTGCCGGTTTTTTTTCGTTCCATCTACATGCTTTTCACGAATTGCTCACAGAACGGAGCGCAGATTGAACGGACAAAAGGATTTGACCCCATACAGAGAGCCCGCCATGTGCGGGCTTTTTGTTGTCAGACTTGCAGCGATATCGCTACAAGGCAAAAACCGTATTCGAAGCTCTATCCTCGGAAGTTCGAATTACCGGCTAGCAAACTGTTATGCCCTCCCCCATCAGAAATCGACAATGGCCGACAGTTGCAGGGGCCGCGGGTAGCTTGGCGAGAAAGCACCAAACGAGGCGACACCCAACCAGTGATGTTTTCACTGTTGAGGCACGCAGACTGGATCAAGCCCATGCTGCCGATCCGTTGGGCACAAGATCAGGCTGGGCCAACATCCAGTCATGCAGAGCTTCAATGACGCAGATTCAAGGCTTGATCTGGCCCTGATTAGCGCAAAAAGAGCCTAGCCCGAGCAACACGGCCGAACGTTTGGGTTTCAGATACGACTCGATCCGCGTCAGGGTGCAAGGTGCCAGGGCTTGCAATGCCGCAGGAAGCGGTTCCTGGACAAACAGCAGGCCCGGCGTATCGGCTACGCTGCTGACTTGCGACTCGGTGATCGAACTGACGGGCCGCCCCATGTAATAGACCAGGCGAATGTCCGCAGTTCCCAAGCTATAGGCCGGGACGTTTGGGTACGCATCGGTGGCGGCTTTTATCTGCGCAAATCCGTCGATCCGATGGGCAAATACCCGCCCTTCAAGACCCAAGTAGAACAGCGTGTATCCCGCCAGTACCACGGCCGGAACAATGCGCAGACTCCAGCGCTGCCAGGGGTGCCGGGCCTGGGTCAGCAGTTGGCTCCAGCGCCAGGCCAACAACAGGGCGATGGCCGGATAGATAGGCAACAGGTATTTGGCGTGCTTCTCGGTGAACAGCGAGAACAGCAGCAGCGGCACCAGAATGCAGCACAGCAACAGGGTCAACTGCGGGCTCAGGCGGATGGCGTGCCAGAGTTGCCGCGGCCGCACCAGAAGTATCAGCCAGAAGGGAAAGAAATCCCCACTCAGATACAACAGATAGGCGTACCAGGCTTCTGCCCCCTGGCCATTGATTTTCTTGACGATGTCTTCGTTGACGATGGCCGACCAGACGCTCCAGCCCTCCTGCATGGACACCGCCAGATACCAGGATACCCCGACCAGCACCGCAAGCATCCAGCCCCAGCCGTCACACAGAAAAGCTCGGGCCAGACGATCGCGACAGATCAACGCATAGACCAGTATCGGCGCGGTCACCCACAACAGGCAGACCGGCCCCTTGGTCAGCAAGGCACAGCCGAGCAGCCCGTAACTGAGCCAGACCCAGCTGCGACCGCCTTGCGCGAACAGAAAGCGCCATGCACAAAACAGCGCCAGCAGACACAGGCCGGTCAAAGGCATTTCTATTTCCGCCCGGCGGGCAAACAGGCTGAACCCGGCATTCGCCGCCAGGAACACCACAGCCAGCAACGCCACCTGTCGCCCGGCGAATGCATAAGCCTGGCGATACAAGGTCAGACAACACAGCGTCGCAAACAGCGCCGAAGGCAGGCGCACGCTCCATTCGGAGAGGCTGCCCAGCAGTGACGTGCTGACCAGGGCCAGCCAATAGAACAGCGGTGGTTTGGACAGGTACAGCTCGCCGTTCATGTACGGCAACAGCCATTGGCCAGCCTCGTGCATTTCCCGTGTCGTCACGGCGCGACGGGCTTCATTGACGCTCAGGAACGGCAAACTTCCCAGTCCCCAGTAAAACAGCAGCAGGAGCAACACTGCCACGCCCAGGGTTGGCCAATCCAGCGCGCGCCGCGCGGCTTGCATCGGCCGCAATACCTCGCCTTCTGTTCTCATACGCGCCTCACTCCTTTTCCAAGATGCACGAGAATGCGTGAGTCCGCTCAACGGGCTCATCGTGTTTTCGTGAACTAATAACAACAGCACTCGCCAATAGCGCGGGCAAGTACAGGGCTACTTTTGGCAGATGGGCAAGTTGCACGAATAGCGCCACCGCCCACATGAAAAGCGGAGGTTTGTCTGCGTAAGCCAATCGCTCTAACCGCGAAGTAAATAGTCGTATCCGCACCGATTCAGTCCTTTTTTTCCAGCTCGTGGCTTTCCTGCTCACGATGTTTTGCAATCAATTGCAAATTGCGCAAGTACACAATAAAACCGAAGGACTGGCCGACTATAAAAACCGGGTCTTCGCGGTAGATCGCGTACGCCAACAACAGCGCACTGCCGACGATACTCAGGTACCAGAATCCAACAGGTATCATGCTGCGTTTTTTGTATTCGCTGTATAGCCACTGCAGGACAAAACGCCCGGTAAAAGCCAACTGGCCAACGAAGCCAACGGCCAACCACAAAGTTTCTCTGCCCATGTCAGACCTCGATTTCCTGGGCGTTGACTTCCAGGCGAGTGCGTTTTATCAGCCACCACACCCCGAACAAATCAACTATGCCCACAAGGGCTCGGTCGAGGTTTCCGTAATTGGAAACTCCTGCACCGCGCTCACGGTGGTTCACTGGTTGAATCAACATTCGGCCGTTGTGACGACGGATCAGCGCAGGAATAAAACGGTGCATGTGATCGAAATACGGCAAGCGCAGAAACGCCTCGCGTTCAATCAATTTGATACCGCAACCGGTATCGGGCGTTTGGTCTTTCAGCAGACGACTGCGCAGGTTGTTGGCAAATCGCGAAGCCCAGCGTTTGCTCGCCGTGTCCCGGCGGTTCACGCGGTGACCCGCCACCAGTTTGACCCCGCCGGGTTTGCCCTCCGAACCACGGACCAAATCGAGCATTTTCGTTAAATCGGCTGGATCGTTCTGACCATCACCATCAAGGGTTGCCAACCAATGCCCACGTGCCACTTCAGCAGCGTGGTAAATCGAGGTGCTCTGCCCAAGGGAACGAGCATGACTGAGCACCCGCAACTGACTGTAGCCATTACCTTGTAATGTCCGTAATTCGGTGGCTGTGGCATCGGTGCTGCCATCGTCAACCACTATGACTTCAAAGGTCTCGTTGGCCAGCGCTACACGCACTTCCTCCAGAAGTGGGATGAGGTTACCGGCTTCGTTTTTTGCCGGAATCAGGACCGACACATAAGGCGTTTCTTGCATGACATTTCCGTAAAAAAAGCTGAGGGGTGAGCGGCTAGACGCCGTAGTAGAGGCGGTACCAATCGACAAACGACTGCACGCCGCTGGACACCGTGATCTGTGGGCGAAAACCCACGCGGTCTACCAGCTCGCGAGTGTCCGCCCACGTGTTAACGACGTCGCCTGACGGCAGCGGCATGAAATTTTTTATTGCGCGGATTCCCAGTGCCTCTTCAATGCACTCGACAAACTCCAGAAGCTTCACCGGCGCGCCAAAGCCGATGTTGTAAACCTTGCTTTGCGCGCTGGTTTCGCACGGCAGGCTTCCAGCATGTTGAGGAACCCCACCAGATTGCTTTGCGCGTAGTTGTCCGGATGATCGATGGAATAGCGCACACCGGCTTGGGCTGCCAGGTGGACAACGTGTTCGAACTCATTTTCAGCAAACAAACCCAGCAGCGCTTCTTTGTCGACCACGTCCAGCAACTGGAACTCGAAATTGCGGCGGTCGACGTCAATGAATTCAGAAAGCACAACGGTCGCGTTGCCACCGGCAACACGTCTAGCGTTAATATCCTTGCCGCACTTCCGACGACACACGTCTACCAAGGCGACATAGTCGTTACTAACAACGGTCACTTCCATAAATTACTCTGCATGTTTGCAAGGTTCTTCTGTACCTGCGGAGGCTTATAATCAAAACGAAATGAAAATTTTGTGAGCGGCAAAGGTGATAGCGAAAAAAACTTTAAATAATGCGTTTTAGAGGAGAACAGGCTTCAGGAGGCCACCTTAACGAACCCGTTTGATACCGTTTAAGTGCTGCTGGGTGCCACCACGCCAGTGCTGATGGCCTTGATCTCGAAAACCGCCGACAACTCGCAAACGGGCCACGCGTTGGGGAGTGATCGTGCTGGCACTGAGAACCCTCCCGCGCAGATCTTTCGGGCCTTTAGTCGAAACATTCGTGCGGCGCCAGATGAACTGGCGACCGATTTGCCGCCCTCAGGCTCAGCTAAGTTTCGTTACGTACCTTCTCCCCTGCGCACATTCCGCGCTACTCAGGAGAGGCTACGCGCCTATGAAATCCGCAATAGCCGGCTGGCTCAATAAAGTGCCCGAAGTGACGCTGTCATTCTGGGTGATCAAGATCTTGTCAACGACCGTGGGTGAAACTGGCGCTGACTTTCTTGCCGTAGATGCCGGCTTCGGCGCGGGCCCGACCAGTATCGGCATGGCGGTTTTACTGGCAATCGCGATGTTCTACCAATTGCGCACCAAAGCCTACACACCCTGGATTTACTGGTTGACCGTCGTATTGGTGAGCATCGTAGGGACACAAATCACCGACATTTTGACCGACGTACTGGACGTCAGTCTGTACACCAGCACGGCAGTATTTTCCGCCTTGTTGGCGATGAACTTCCTGGTCTGGTATCGGACCGAACACAACGTGTCGATCCGCGAAATTGTCACGCCGCGGCGAGAGTTGTTTTATTGGGCCACAGTGCTCTGCACCTTTGCCCTCGGTACCGCCGCCGGTGACCTGGCTACCGAAGCCTTGGGTCTGGGTTTCACCCTCGGTGCCGTCATCTTTGGTGCGCTGATCGCTGCCACCCTGGTGGCCTGGCGCATGGGCTGCAATATGGTGCTGACGTTCTGGATCGCCTACATCCTGACCCGTCCATTCGGCGCCTCCCTCGGCGACTTGTTGACCCAAGCCAAAACCTACGGCGGTCTCGGAATGGGTGCCACCTGGACCAGTGCCATCTTCCTGTGCGTCATCGTCATTCTGGTTGCGGTCGCGCAAATCAGCGTCGGCAATCGCAAAACCGTCACTCAGTAAACGCCCAAAAGTCATTTAAGGAATCTTCATGCGCCAGATTCAAAACATCATTCGCCACGTTGCCATCGTCTCGTCCATTTTTTTGCTCAGCGTCGCCGCCGGTTGCTCGAAACCTGCCGACAAGCCCAACGCGGGTACGACCTCAAGCTCGGTGAGCAGTCAATCCCAGTCGGGTTCAAAACTGGGGGATCTGTCCGAGTTCCGCAACATTGCCGCCGACGTTGCCGTGCTCGTCGGCAAAAATGATCTGCCCGGTGCGAAAGCCCGCATCAAGGATCTGGAAACCACTTGGGACTCGGCTGAAGCCGGGATCAAACCTCGCGCTGCCAGCGACTGGCATGTCGTGGACAAGGCGATCGACCGCGCACTCGATGCCTTGCGCGCCAGTAACCCGCAACAGAACGACTGCAAGGCTATGATGGATGAGCTGTTGAAGGCCTTCGATTCGATGAAGGACAAGTCCTGATTCCGAAGGTGATCCCACAGCGGACAAACATTTGTACAGATGCTTCAATACAGGCGCGACGGTCATGACGGTCGCGCCTTTTTCTGGAGCGGCAAATGCGGATATTGCTGGTTGAAGACGACCTGATGATTGGCGAAGCGACCCAGGGCGCCCTGAACGATGCGAGTTATGCCACTGACTGGGTGAAAAACGGTCTCACCGCGCTTGCAACGCTGGACACCCAACACTATGACCTGGTGCTACTGGATCTTGGGTTGCCCGGAAAAGATGGCCTGGATGTACTCGACAGCATTCGCACGCGCAACAACCCGGTGCCGTTGCTGATCATCACCGCACGGGACGACCTGGGTGATCGCTTGCGCGGCCTTGACGGTGGCGCTGACGACTACCTGCTCAAACCGTTCGATATGGCGGAGCTGCTGGCCCGTATACGAGCCGTGCTTCGCCGGAAAGGTGGCGCAGCCCTGTCCGTGCTGGACAATGGCTTAGTGTCGCTGGACTTGATCTCCAAACAAGCCACCACCTTAGAAAATAGCGACGTCCAATTGTCCAGTCGTGAGTTCGCCCTGCTGCAGGCATTGATGATTCGACCAGGTGCAATTCTCTCGCGCAGTGAACTCGAAGACCGCATCTATGGTTGGGGCAATGAAGTGGAAAGCAACGCGGTGGAGTTTTTGATTCACGCCCTGCGGCGCAAGCTAGGAAGCCATGTCATCAAGAACGTGAGGGGGATGGGATGGATGGTTTCAAAAAGCGTTTGAGGGACTCGGTACAGCTACGCCTGTCCGTGACGCTATCGCTGGCCATCCTGATCGTTGCGGTGCTGGCCGGGATTTTTGCGTTTGTCTCTGCGTTCGACGAGGCCCACGAAATGCAGGACGACACCTTGCGTCAGGTGGCCGTCTTGTTTGATCGCCAGCAGGTGTCCCTACACTATCCCGCGTCCCAGGAAGTCGATGGCGACAATGAAGAATCCAGGGTCATCGTGCAATACCTGGCCGATGGCAGTAAAGCCATCGGCAACGATGACACCCTGATACCACTGCCCTTCCCCACCACACTGGCCGATGGCTTCTCGACCTTGAATGTCACCGACGAAGACTTTCGTGTGCTGGTCAGAACCACAGCCCGCGGTGAGCGCATCGTCGTCGCTCAAGAAACCGGCGTCCGCGACAAAGAAGCCCGCGAGAGCGCCTGGCGAAGTTTGCTGCCGTTTCTCATTCTTTTTCCGGTGCTATTGCTGGTGGTGGGCGACCTGGTGCGCAAACTGTTCCGTCCGATTGCCGCCCTTTCGGCTGACATCGATCGACGCGATGAACAGGCATTGCACCCTATCGACGAGCACCATTTGCCGACCGAGATTCGGCCTTTCGTCGTGGCTATCAATCGCTTGCTCGCGCGTGTTGCGCAGTCCATGGAAAACCAGCGTCGTTTCGTTGCCGACGCTGCCCACGAACTGCGTTCCCCCATGGCAGCCCTTTCCCTGCAAGCTGAGCGACTGGCCGCCACTGAGATGCCGGGGCCGGCCCGTGAGCGCCTGTTGCCGTTGTCCCGGGGAATAGAGCGCGGTAGAAAGCTGATCGATCAACTGTTGTCCCTGGCGACCGCGCAAGCGAGCTCGGACCGACCACAGACAACCGTTTCAGTCCATGAAGTCTTTCGCCGTGTATTGGAAGATTTATTACCGCTGGCAGAACGTAAACGCATCGATATTGGCGTTGAAAGTATCGAGGACGTGCATGTCACCATCAACGAAATGGACCTGTTACTCCTGGTCAAGAATCTGGTGGACAATGCGATCCGTTACACGCCCCATGGTGGACGGATCGACCTTTCGGTCGAGCTGACGCGAGAGACTGCAATCCTGCAGGTCAAGGACTCAGGCCCAGGCATCTCGGTAGAGGAACAATCGCGAGTGTTCGATCCGTTTTATCGATGCCTGGGAACGGATGAAGCAGGCTCTGGGTTGGGCTTGTCGATCGTCAAAGCGATAGCCGATCGTACGGGAGCTCGCGTTCGATTGAGTTACTCGGACGAGATGAAAAAAAGCGGATTATGTGTCTCGGTATGGTTGAAATCAGGCAATCACTGACGCGCCGTTCAAGCCTGATTTCAAGTCGCATACCCACGATATTTACCAGAACAATGACGACTTCTTTTTGACGTTTTTTTACCAAACTGCCTCGTAGAGTGACCTATCCGGTCCTACAGGTAGTTGTCAATGAAACCTCCTAATCGGCCCCTATGTGCATCGGGCCGGCTGCGATACCCGGGATAACTGATTTTTGCATCAGTTGGATAACGGCCATTTTTTGCCGGTCGGGACCGGCTGCATTGGGCTCGCCGGTGGTCGGTCACGCTAATTTGATAGCGCCGCCCTGAATGTCATCGCGCGCCAATCGCAAGTCATTGGCGTCCTGATTGAGCCGGTGAATCAGGTTGAGCAGCCGCTGGCGCAACAACTCGTCCTTGATCTGCTCAGTTGCGCGCATTACATCAAGCGCCGCCATCTCGTTGTTGGTGGCGACTGAGTCGAGCAACTTGCGCATGCTTCGTGATGGCCGATTCATCTCTTACACCTTTATTCCATTGCCGCGAATTGTATTGCCCGAATATTACGTCCGTGTTTCAGCTCCTCAAATTCGGTCGAATTCACGGACTCACAAAAAAAATAGCCGTAGAGCGTCAGCGACTCTGGTTCATAACCATCGGTCAGTGTCAGATGACGAACCTGCATCCGACCGACATGCCACAGCTGATCGTTACAGATAGCGTCAAACGAAAAGCGCCATGACGGCCGCAATTCGCGGCCGTTTTTATAGTGTTTCAGCTTCGCGCAAAGTCAGCGGGCTGTTCTGGATGTAGCGTGCAATCTCGTCCTTGCGCATGAATGCGACCCCCGGCCGGCTTTTGGCGTAACGCAGAAACTCGTCCCAGACCCTCACCATCTGCGGCGAGCCGCTGATGCGGTCATGAGCGCTGACCGACATCATGCGGCGGCGTGTGCCGGCTTCTTCGTAGAGTTGATCGAAATCCAGCTTGATCTGCTCCAGGAACTGGGTCGGCGAATAGTTGCGGCCTTCGATCAGCAGGATGTCGTTGTTGCGCAGCGTATATGGCACCACGACGAAGTCCTTGCCGTTGACCTGTTCGATGAAAGGCTCATCGCGACTCAGATCATCGATGTGGTAGACGTAGCCCAACTCTTGTAGCAACGACAACGTGTTCGGACCACGCCGCAGCCAGTTGCAGTTGTAGCCTATCGGTCGCTGGCCCGTGACTTCTTCGACCATGCTGGCTGCCTGGATGAGGAACTGCTTCTCCTCCTCGCGGCTCATCGCATACTGGGAACTCCAGCGAGGACCGTGTCCGGCCGCTTCATGGCCGCGCGCAACGATCTCTCTTGCCATTTCGGGATGCCGCCGAGCGGCCTCGCCGATCATGTGCGAGGTCACCTTGACATGGTGGCGATCCCACAGATCGAGCATGCGTGGAATTCCCTCGCGATAGCCGTAGGCGAACCAGGTATTGGCTGCTGGATCCGATGGAATGTCCGGCGGAAAATCAACCTTGGGGAAAGGACTGTCCGTACCTTTGGACGGCTGTCCACCCGCCTCAAATTGCATGGAAATGGAAATGACCAGCCGAATGCCGTCAGGCCAGAACTGACCATGGCGTGGCGTAGTCACGAGCTTTGACGTGGAGGGCGCAGCTTGCGCGGCTGCGACGGTGGGGAGCACCGCACTCGCAGCAAGGACGCCCGCTGCCGCCCCGGCGCGATTGAGAAACGTCCGGCGGCTGACTTGCTCCAATGTATTTGGGCCGTCAGCGATGGGTTCATGGTCAATGTTCATCAGTGCAATCTCCTTACTTGGCAATCAAGCCGAGCTGTTGCAGCAGGGTCAGATTGTCTTCGAGATGCCAGTTCTCAGCGATGCGACCTTCGACGACGCGATAAATATCGGTCGCGATGAAGTCGATCGGCTGCCCTTTGCCCTGGACGCTCTTGAACTGACCGGTAAAGTGGCCAGTGAAATGCAAATGAGCGATGACTCGGTCGCCAACCACCATCATCTGCTCCACTTCACACTGGATATCGGGAATAGCCGCATGCATCGTTTTCGAGGCCGCGATCGGCCCGGTGATGCCTTGGGGGCGACCTGGCGGCAGTGTTGAATCCTTGAAGTCGGGTGCCAGGGCGGCGCGCGCGAGAGCTTCGTCGCCGGTGGTCCAGAACGTGCCATAGCGGCGTGCGGCCAGGATCTGCGCCTCGACCTGTGCCTTCGCAAGACTATGGTCGACGATCACAGTGCGGGGTTGGACGAGCGAATCGGTCGCGGCGAAGACGGGGGTCAGCGCGACGGTGACCAGGGAAGTGAGTAACCAACAACTTGTGCGGGTCAGGCGCGCAACAGGCAAAAGCGACATGAGGATTCTCCAATCGATAGGTAATGAGGGATACACGGTCGAACTGCAGTTTGATAAAAGCTCGGCTGCTCAGGGGATGACTGATTGCTGATTGGGGACCAGTTCGATGACGACGCCCGATGCCATTGCGACGAACAACTGGCGTTCGCCCGCAAGCGGCACTTCATTGAGCCCCTAGTGAATGCCGCTGAGTCGAATCCGATCGAGCAACTGCGACTGTTTGTTCATGCCGCTATTTTGCGTAGCCCTCCTCAATTTGATAATTGACGTATTATTTGAATAACTTTCAAAAAATTTCGAAATATCATGGACTACCTAGGCGACATCAGGCTGTTTGTCGAAGCAGCAAATCTCGGTGGATTGTCGGCTGCAGGTCGCAAGCTCGGGCTATCCCCCGCTGCCGCGAGTGCGCGCCTGGTTAAGCTCGAATCTGTGTTGCATACGCGCCTGTTCGAGCGCACGACACGCCACCTGCGCTTGACGGATGAAGGGCGGACGTATTTGTCCTATTGCCAGCAGGCACTCCAGGCACTCGACGATGGCAATGCCTTTCTCCAGGCTGGGAAAAGCGTCGTGGGTGGCAAGATGCGAATATCCGCTACCTCAGATTTCGGTCGCAACGTGTTAAAGAACTGGCTTGACCAGTTCAACACGCAATACCCTGAGGTGAGGTTCGCGCTGGTGCTATCGGATTCGCTGTCGAATTTGTTGCAAGACGATATTGATCTCGCCATCCGATTTGGCATGCCGCCGGACAGTTCCTTCGTTGCCCGCCTCTTGGCACCCAATCGGCGCGTGCTGTGTGCATCGCCTCGATATCTGGCAAAACACGGCGCCCCCGAACATCCACGGGATTTGGAACGTTTCGACTGCATTGTCCTTAACTCTGTCGCCGGGCCTGCAAACGACTGGCGCTTCATCCGAAATGACAAAGTCGAAAGTTATAGGGTCCCGCTTGCAAACGCTCGCGAGACCAATGATGGCGCGGTCGCTCGAGAGTGGGCGGTTCACGGTTACGGCATTGCAATGAAATCGATGTGGGATATTGGCGCAGACCTACGAGCAGGACGCTTGAAGATTCTATTGCCGCAGTGGCGGTCTGAGGACGCGCCGGTACATGCCCTATATCAACGTAACCGGTATATGGCACCTCGCGTACGCGCCCTTCTCGAATTTCTGATCGAGCGCTTTGCAGAAGAATCCAGCAACCTGGACGAATATTTGAGCTGATACTTTCGAATGCAGCTGCACGGACTCCTCCGCGGGCCACGTCGGGTGAAACGCAACCCATCGCGCCCGGTATTGACACCCGCCGAGCTCGATCCGCGACTGGAAGAAAGCCTGCGCCTTGCAGTGCGGGTCAAAGACCGCAACCTGCCGGTGCTGATCCAGGGCGAGACCGGCTCCGGCAAAGAAGTCTTCGCCCGTCAGTTACATCAGGCCAGCCAGCGCCGTGAGCGTCCGTTTGTTGCAGTGAACTGCGCGGCGATCCCGGAGAACCTGATCGAAAGCGAATTATTTGGCTATGTCGCCGGTGCCTTCACGGGCGCCTCGAGCAAGGGCATGCAAGGTCTGCTGGAGCAAGCCGACGGCGGCACGCTGTTTCTCGATGAAATCGGCGACATGCCCCTGCCCTTGCAAACCCGCCTGCTGCGGGTTCTGGCCGAAGGTGAAGTGGCGCCACTGGGCGCTTCACGGCGCAAAGCGATCGACCTTCAAGTCATCTGCGCAAGTCACCGCGATCTGGAAGCACTGGTCGCTGCGGGCGAGTTTCGCGAGGACCTGTACTTTCGTTTGAGTGGAGCACGCTTCCAGTTGCCGCCGCTGCGCGAACGCAGTGACCGCCTGGCGCTGATCAACCGGATTCTCGATGAGGAATCGACGCTTTGCGCAGAATCCATGCAACTGGGAGGCGCGGCGCTGGAATGCCTGCTTGGCTACCGCTGGCCAGGTAACGTTCGCCAGTTACGCCACGTGCTGCGTTATGCCTGCGCGGTGTGCGATACAAACCTGATTCAGGTCAGCCATTTGCCCGAACAACTGCAAGGCCACCGGCTTAGTGGCCCAAGTTCCGGCGACACCAATGATTGCTACACGAGCCCCGAACGCCAAGCACTGCTCGATGCCTTGGTGCGTCATCGCTGGAAACCCACCGCCGCCGCCAAGGCTTTGGGCATTTCCCGGGCAACCCTGTATCGGCGGGTACATCAGCACGGTATAGAGATGCCGGGTAGAAGCCAGGTTGAATGAGCCTGAAAGCCAGCAGAAAGAACGATTTAACTAACGTTTCTTGTGCTTTCTTCTGGCGATTTCCAAAGCCTCGCTTTCCTACCCTTCTTTGTGATTCAGTGCCCCGCAACAACAGGCCTTCCAGCCGCACGCGCGCCCGATTTGAAGCCATGAACCCGAGCCCCCCAGACAATCACGAATCCCACCCCGACCAACACCACCATTGCCCATGGAAAAGAGGCTGCGCCCCACCTGTCCAACAACACTCCGCCCACGACACCACTCGCGGCAATCGCACTATTCCAAGCCACCACATTCAGCGACAACGCCACATCTGCCCCATCCCCCGCGGCATCCGCCAGCGCCGTTTGCAGCAACGTCGCCGCTCCGCCGAAGCTCACCCCCCAAACCGCTGCGCCGACATAGATTATCTCCGGCACGCGGCCCAAAAGGCCAAACATTACACACACCGCCGCAAACGCTGCCAAGCTCACCAACACCGTTTTGCGCAACGATACCTCAACCCTTTTGGCAGTCAGCCAAATCCCCACCAACGCCGCAATGCCAAACACCAACAACACCACATCCACCCGATCCGCCAACCCCGCTGGTGCCACGAAGGGTGCGATGTAGGTGTAGAGAATGTTGTGCGCCAGCATCCAGCTGATGACCACTGCCAGCACGGGTCGCACGCCTGGCGTGGTCATCACGGTACGCAATGACATGCGCTGGCTGGCGGCTTGAGGTGGGTAGTCCGGTACTTTCACCAGTACCCAGGCGATCAGCACCAGTGTGAGGACGGACATGATGCCGAAAGTGGTGCGCCAACCCACGAGACCGCCCAGCCAAGTGCCGAGTGGTACACCCAGTGAAAGGGCAATCGGTGTGCCGACCATGGCCAGCGCTAGCGCCTTGCCTTGTTGATGGGGCGCGACCATACGCCTGGCGTAGCCGGCCAGCAGGCTCCAGGCCAGGCCAGCCGCGACGCCGGCAAAAAAGCGCGCCACCAGGGTCACGCCGTAGTGCGATGACAACGCGGTGATGGAGTTGAACAGCAAGAAACCGACGATAGTCAGCAACAACACATTACGGCGGCGCCAGCCGCGGGTGGCGATGGTCATGGGGATGACCGCCAGCACCGAGCCCAGCGCATAAGCGGTGACCATCTGGCCAGCCATGGAAGGGGAAATTGCCAGGCCTTCGCTGATCAGCGGCAACAGGCCGGCGGGCAATGTTTCGGTGACAATGCAGATGAAGCCGGTCATGGCCAGCGCGAGCAACGCGCCGATGGGCAGGCGGTCGGGCGCTGCCGATAAGGTAATAGAGGGTGTCACGGGAGATTCCTTGAGTGAGGATTCAGACTTAAATACTGATCGATACAAATGTTGAAGGATGCCCGTGTTCGTTGTCAATGACTTATGTATCGACTAGTATTTATCTCGTCATCCAGAGGAGCCTTGAAATGGCGCAAATGGGCCGCCCCCGTACCTTCGACCGCGACCACGCTGTGGAACAGGCCATGCACTTGTTTTGGCAACACGGCTACGACGCGACCTCGCTCGCAAAGTTGAAAGCCGGACTGGGCAGAGGGATTTCCGCACCAAGTTTTTACGCAGCGTTCGGTTCCAAGGAAGCGTTGTTTGATGAGTGTGTGCAGCGTTACCTGGCGACCTTCGCTCAGGTCACCGAATGTCTGTGGGACGAGAGCCTGCCGCCACGCCAGGCCATCGAGACTGCGCTACGCCAGTCGGCGCGCATGCAGTGTGAGGACAGTCATCCAAAGGGCTGCATGGTGACCCTCGGTGTAATGAGCGCACCCAGCCCGGAGAATGCTCGGGTGGTCGATGCCCTGACCCAATCTCGCGCCCGGACGCGCGCGGGGATTTTGGCTTGTGTCGAGCGGGGAGTCAGTGCCGGTCAGTTGCCGGGCAATACTCACGCGCCCGCGATGGCTGCGGTGTTCGACAGTTTCTTGCAGGGCATTTCCATCCTCGCTCGTGATAACACGCCGCATGAGGTCATTGATGCGGCCATTACCCAGATAATGTTGACGTGGGACATTGCAGCCTCCTGATAGAAGCCAGCAGGTGTACACCTTAATCAGGATGAGGCAGCAGACGAAAAAAAGCCCCGCCACCGAATCCGGTGCGGGGCAAAAAACTGGTTGGTTGCTGCCAACCAAAGGAGCACGGTGAGAAGCGTTTACGGGCCAGGATCAGATGCAATCCTGCGCGGCGCGTTCAAAACTTGAAGGCAGGAAGTTCGAAGCCAGCAAATGTCGTTCGTAGATGAACACCTTGCCGCCGTTCCCGGCCTTATAGGCTTCCAGCACGTTATCCGCCGAGACTTTGCTCGGCACGATGATCCGGTAGCTGCGCTGGGTCTGCGAGACAGTCGGATTCAACGCACTGCCCTGCAATTTCGGTACGACGCAGTCGGCGTATTGGGCCGGGGTCTTGCTGGTCTGCAAGGTCAGGGTCGGATCGTTCGGCGTAGAGGCACAACCGGCGAGCAGCAAAAAGGCAAACACCATGGCGGGCACGAACAAAGGGCGCATCGGTCTCATAGCCGTCTTGCCCGATTTCCGAGACCGGGTGGCCGAGTACTTGACCCAATACGAAACCGTACTGTTGTGCGAAAAAACGCCCGACCCGGCGCGCCCTCTTTGGACTCGACATCCAGGTGATGAATCGGTAATCGCATGTGCAGCAGCATTCTTATCACCGCGGTAGCGAACAGGCAGGCAGATGGCGCCGATAATGACGGAGCTCAATGCGTGACCTTCCTCGTCATTGCACGTATCAAAAGTACCATCATCACTGCGTGCAAGATGACCACTGGCCACAAGAGACCCCCTCTCGCGTCGCCGCAGAAGCCAACGTAGGTGAGATACAGCGCAACGGCTGCGTTATAGATCAACATGCCGAGCATGGGTGGGCCGGGCCAGCAGGCGACCGCCAAGGCGATGAGAGCGATGCCGGCCACGCGGACGATGACACCGGTCAGTTCGATGCCAAGTAGCAGATGCCCGACCAGAGAGGGGACAAACAGCAGCCCCACGCTATCGCAATGGCAGCCACGAGCGTGCTTTCAGGAGGAACTCGGCAAAGAAAAACTTTTCTTTGGACGAAAAAAAATGGACCTCTTTTCAGAGATCCATTTTTTAATGCTTGGAGCGGGAAACGAGACTCGAACTCGCGACCCCGACCTTGGCAAGGTCGTGCTCTACCAACTGAGCTATTCCCGCGTCTTGGTGTGGCGCATTCTATAGAATCCAGAAGCCCCGTCAACCCCTTGATTCAAAAAAGTTTATTTCTTTTCCACGTCGGTCTTCAGATGCGGCCAGGCAGCCCGTAAATACTGGACCATGGACCACAACGTCAGGCCCGCGGATATCAGCAGCAAGGCGTAACCCAGCAGCACCCAGAACGTGAAATCCGACGGATTGGCCAGCAGGATCACCAGCGCCAGCATTTGCGCGGCGGTCTTCCATTTGCCCAGGTTCGACACCGCGACGTGAGCGCGGGCGCCGAGTTCGGCCATCCATTCGCGAAGTGCCGAGACGACAATCTCGCGACCGATGATCACGGCGGCCGGCAGTGTGAGCCACAGGTTGCCATGTTCTTGCACCAGCAATACCAGCGCAACAGCGACCATCAGCTTGTCAGCCACAGGATCGAGGAAAGCCCCGAACGGTGTGCTTTGTTCCAGTCGGCGGGCCAGATACCCGTCCAGCCAGTCTGTGGCGGCGGCAAATGCGAACACCGAGGCGGACGCCAGGTAGCTCCATTGATACGGCAGGTAGAACAGTAAAATGAAGATCGGAATGAGCAGGACGCGTAGTACGGTAATCAGATTAGGGATATTCATCGGCACAACTGGCTACGAGGTGAGGGGGCATTCTACTCGCTGTGCAGATTGGCATAAATCAACTCTGCGAGCTTTTTACTGATCCCGGGTGCTTTGGCGATCTCTTCGATGCTGGCACGAGACAGCTCCTGCAATCCACCAAAATGTTTCAACAAATCGCGGCGACGTGTCGGTCCGACGCCAGCAACGCCTTCAAGTGTAGACGTGCGGCGAGTTTTCCCACGACGGGCGCGGTGGCCGGTAATCGCGAAACGGTGAGCTTCGTCGCGTATCTGCTGGATCAAATGCAGCGCGGGGGAATCACCGCGCAAGGTGAATTCGTGGGCAGCATCATTCAGGTACAAGGTTTCGAAACCGGCCTTGCGCGTGGCGCCCTTGGCGACGCCCAGCAGAATCAGATCAGGCACGGCCAATTCATTGAGCACGTCGCGGGCCATGGACAGCTGCCCCTTGCCACCGTCCACCAGCAAAATGTCCGGCAGCTTGCCCTCCCCGTCCTTCAGTTTGCTGAAGCGTCGGGTCAGGGCCTGATGCATCGCGGCGTAGTCATCGCCCGGGGTGACGCCTTCAATGTTGTAGCGACGGTAGTCGGACTTGATCGGGCCTTCGGGACCGAACACCACGCAGGATGCCACGGTCGCTTCGCCGCTGGAGTGACTGATGTCATAACACTCCAGGCGCTGTGGTGGCTCATCCAGATTCAACACTTCCGCCAAGGCATCGAAACGTGCAGCAACGTGTTGACGGTTAGCCAGTCGCGCTCCCAGGGCCTGCTCGGCATTGGTGACCGCCAACTGTTGCCAGCGTGCTCGCGTACCACGAACCCTGTGACTGATGGTCAGTTCGCGACCGCGCAGCTCATCGATGGCCGCGATCAGGGTCGGAAAGTCTTCGTGAACCACGTTGACGATCAGTTCGCTGGGCAAGTCGCGCTCGGGACTGCTGATGAAGTACTGGCCGAGAAACGCCGCCATGACTTCAGAAACGTCCTCTTCAATACCCACCTGCGGAAAGAAGTTCTTGCTCCCCAACACCCGCCCGCCACGCACACTGATCAAATGAACGCAGGCACCACCCGGATTGACGTACGCTGCGATCACGTCGACATCGCCCGTCCCGCCTTCCATGCTTTGCTGGTCCTGGACCCGGCGCAGTAATGAAATCTGATCCCGCAGCTCGGCCGCACGCTCGAACTCGAGGTTGATCGCCGCCTCTTCCATTCCTGCGGACAACTCATCCGTCAGCGCATTGCTGCGCCCCTCAAGGAACATCACCGAGTGTCGTACGTCTTCGGCATACACCTCGGGCTCCACCAGCCCGACACAGGGCGCCTTGCAGCGTTTGATCTGGTATTGCAGGCAAGGACGCGTGCGGTTCTTGTAATAGCTGTCTTCGCACTGACGAACGAAAAACGTCTTCTGCAGCAGGCTCAGGCTTTCGCGAATCGCACCGGCACTGGGATAAGGGCCGAAATACTTGCCCTTGGCCTTTTTTGCACCGCGATGGATGCTCAAGCGAGGGAACTGACCATCCGAGAGAAAGACGTAAGGGTAGGATTTATCGTCGCGCAGCAGGATGTTGTAGGGCGGGCGCCACTCCTTGATCAGCGTCTGCTCAAGCAGCAAGGCTTCGGTTTCATTGGCCGTAATCGTCGTTTCGACCTGAGCGATACGCGCGACCAGCGCCGCGGTCTTGGGCGCAAGACCGGATTTGCGGAAGTAACTCGACAGGCGATTCTTGAGGTTCTTGGCCTTGCCGACGTAGAGCAGGCGTGCCTCGCTGTCGAACATGCGATACACACCGGGACGCCCACTGACCGTCGACAGAAAGGCGCTTGGATCGAAGACTTCAGTCATTTTCAGAGGCTGGCATCGACCATGCCGTGACGAACCGCCAACAGCGTCAACTCGACATCACTGCTGATCGAAAGCTTTTCGAAAATGCGGTAACGGTAAGTGTTCACGGTTTTTGGCGAAAGACACAGTTTGTCGGAAATGATCTGGACCTTCTGACAGCCGACAATCATCAGCGCGATCTGGATTTCCCGCTCCGACAAGGCGTCGAAAGGCGAATCATTGGTCGGCTGGAAGGATTTGATCGCCAGTTGCTGTGCAATTTGCGGGCTGATGTAGCGCTGCCCGGCAAACACCAGGCGGATGGCCTGGACCATTTCCGGCAACCCGGCACCCTTGGTCAGATAGCCCGCGGCCCCTGCCTGCAACAACCGCGTCGGAAACGGATCTTCTTCGCACACGGTGACCGCGACGACTTTGATATCCGGATGACTGCGCAATAATTTGCGTGTGGCTTCAAGACCGCCGATGCCGGGCATCTTGACGTCCATCAGCACCACATCGGGTTTCAACTCACGCGCCTTGAGCAGGGATTCTTCGCCTGACTCAGCCTGGCCGACTACTTGCAGGCCATCGATGTCAGCCAGCATTCGTGTTATGCCTGTACGAACGAGATCATGATCATCGACTACTAGCACCCTAATCAAGCAGACACCTCGCGAAATGGTCTTATTGGGTTGCCGACACCTTAGCAAAAAGCAACTGGCAGACCTAGCGGCAAGCATCATATAAAAAGTTTCAATACATCTTGAAAGGCTTGTCGTATGCGTGTTTCAGCCGGGCGAGGCATCGATATCACGCTGCATTCTCAGGAAACACGCGTCTGTGCCGACCACCTTCAACCCCTTTCTCTCATACAACACTTGCGCGGGATTATTTTCAAATACCGTCAAACGCAATGCCGGACGCCGTTCCTTGCACGCCATGGCGAAGACCTGATCAATCGCCCAGGAACCGGCGCCCTGCCCTCGAAACGCTTCGAGGACATGCAATTCGCGGATGTACAGGGCTTTAGCGTCACGACTCAGACTGAAAAAGCCCAGCACCGTACTGCCACTCACAATCAACCAGTTCTCGCGCCCGGTCCAGCCCACGTCGAACCCTTCGTCCTGCCACAGCAGATCGTGCTGTATGTAATAGCGGAGCATGTTGTTGCGGGTCAGTTCACGAGCGAAGTCGAGGTCCCGGGATGTCGCCGGGCGTAAATTAAATACCATCACCCCTGCGCAACCTCCACTGTTTGCCCTTTCCAGCCGTCAGCGTTGCGTCGAGCGACGACCATCAGGTTACCCGTACCCGGTGCGGCCGCAATCAGCGAACCGTCCGACGCCCAGATCGCGCTGCGTCCTGCCGACTCCCAGCCACCCGTTGCACCGCCATGGTTGGCCATCAGGACCGTCATCGAATGAGCGCTGGCGTAGCCTTGCAACAACGCGGTATCCGGGGCGTAGCCGTTTTCCGTGATCAGCACGCCCGCCGCATAGAGATCGGCGCCTTGCTGCGCCGCTGCGGCGGCATGACTGGCGTGAGAGAAGTCCGCGCACACCGCCAATGCGACCGTATCGGCACCTACGGTCAGGGTCGAACCGCCGGTTCCCGGTGCAAATGCCACTTCCTCGCCCGGATGCAGATGTTGCTTGCTGTAGATCTCGAGCGATCCATCAGCGCCCAACACCAGCGCCCCAATCAATACGGGCGAATCCTCCGACAGGCGAATCGGCATCCCGACGACTGTCGTCACACCGACTTCCCGCGCGAAATCCCGTAGCGGTTGCAGGACCTCGGCATCTGGCGCAATGGCCAATTCAGCCGCAAGCCCACGCTCGTACCCGGTCAGCGATAACTCCGGGAACACCAACAATTGCACGCCCTGCTCTGCGGCAACTTGCATGAAGCGCTGATGCCACACAATGTTTGCGGCAAGGTCACCGGCGATGGAGATCGATTGAGCAGCGGCGATGATCAGTGGCGTCATGGTTCGTCCTTATGACGTTCATGAATGTGAAGCACAAAGTGTGTCACAACCGGCGACGCACTCAAGCGATAGAAAATGCCGTCGGCGATCGATAGCATTTTCTGATTGAAACCACGTACCGGCCTCGCGTAAGCTCGGCGCACTTATCGGAGAAAGACCATGTCCAGCACCCTCTCACAGCTTCGTACCGTCAGCGCCCTGCGCTCGATGGCGGCTGCCCGGGTGAATGACGTTTGTGCTCCGGTCAGCTTTTATTTTGGGTATTGGTTTAGCCACTGGCGCGCCTGATACCCACACGGCGCCCACTTTAAACGGGTCGCCACCAGAGAATTCTCAACCCCCGGTCGGCTTCCCGACCGGGGGTTTTGTTTTTTCAGCCCCGCACATTTTTAGCGACACACCAGACAATCAGAGGATTCAACAATGAACTACGCCACTTATTACCGTTACGACAGTTTTACCGCCTGGCGATTTAGCAGCCTCCGCTCGGGACAGCCTGCCGCCTCCGATCGGTCACCCACAGGTGGCAAGCACACACACGCAGCCAATCCGGCCAATTGTCGAACACCCCAGTAGGGCCGAGCGCGCGGGAACGAACCCGCCGCCAGCCCAGGAAGCCCGAATATGAACTCGTCCGTCTCTGCTCTGCCGCTGTCCACCTTGAGCCCTGCCAATGAAGCGCTGACCCTGCGCCTGCCCAGCTCATTGCAACTCAAACAGCAACTGCCACTCAGCAACGCCCTGAGCCAGCAAGTCGCCGCCCACCGCCAGGCGGTTCGCGCGATCCTCAACGGTGAAGACTCCCGTCTGCTGGTCATCGTCGGTCCCTGCTCGATCCACGATCCTCAGTCCGCCCTAGAATACGCCGGCAACCTCGCCCGCCTCGCCGCCGACGTCAGTGATGAAATGCTGCTGGTAATGCGCGCCTACGTCGAAAAACCCCGCACCACGGTCGGCTGGAAAGGCCTGGCCTACGATCCCCATCTGGATGGCAGCGATGACATGGCCGGCGGCTTGACGCTGTCCCGCGAGTTGATGCGCGAAATGCTCCGCCTGGGACTGCCGATTGCCACCGAACTGCTGCAACCGATGGCTGCCGGCTACTTCGACGATCTGCTGAGCTGGGTCGCCATTGGCGCTCGCACCACCGAATCGCAGATCCACCGTGAAATGGCCAGCGGCCTGAACATGCCGGTCGGCTTCAAGAACGGCACCGATGGTGGTGTCGGTGTGGCCAGCGACGCCATGCGCTCTGCCGCCCATCCGCATCGCCATTTCGGTGTCGACAGCCAGGGTCATCCGGCAATCATTCAAACGCCGGGCAACTCCGACACCCACCTGGTGCTGCGTGGCGGACATCGCGGGCCGAACTACAACCGCGACAGCATCGCCCAAGTGAACAGCGATTTGACCCAACTGAAGATCCCGGCCCGGATCATGGTCGACTGCAGCCATGCCAACAGCGGCAAAGACCCGTTGCGTCAGCCAGCGGTGTTTAACGATGTGCTTGAACAGCGCCTGCAAGGTGATCGATCACTGATCGGCATGATGATCGAGAGTCACCTGTTCGAAGGCTGCCAACCGCTGAGCCCGTCCATGCGTTACGGCGTGTCCGTCACGGACGGCTGCCTTGGCTGGAGCGGGACGGAGTCATTGTTGCGCCAGGCAGCCGACCGGCTCAGAGCCCAGAACAGGGATCAACAATCGGCGTGAGCCACACCCTCGTCCAGTCCTCCTATCGAGGACTGGACGTCGGAATTGAGACACGACTCACAGGCAAAGGATGTTCCCGAAGTAGGCCATCGCAGAAAAGCGCTCTGTTACAGATCAAAAGATGTCCAAATATTCCGAACAAGACCTCATCTACTTTCGAACTTTCGTACATTTTCTATTCCGTTTTCATCAGGTTGCAGCGGCTTTTTCATACAACGCCGAACAGCGGGTGTGCTTTAGAGTGAGCCCATCAACACACCTCTGAACGACTGCGAAAAAGGAAAGAACATGCTACGGAATGCAACTACTCAGTATCCGATCCTATTGGTCCACGGGCTCTTCGGCTTCGACCGCATCGGCAAGATCGAACTCTTTCGTGACGTCAAGCAGGCACTCAGGAGTGCAGGCGCAAGAGTGTTTATCCCGCACTTGTCGGCTACCCATAGCAACGAAGCTCGCGGCGACCAGCTTCTGGCGCAGATCGAACGTGTACTGGACGGAACCGGTGCGAATAAAGTCAACCTGATCGGCCACAGCCAGGGCGCACTCGCTGCACGTTATGCGGCGGCGACGGCGCCGCAAATAATTGCTTCGGTAACCTCCGTCAGCGGACCGAATCACGGCTCGGAACTGGCCGACTTCTTGCGCAAGGCGCTGACGCCCGGGCGCCTGCCGGAACACGTCGCCTCGACAGTTGCAACGTTGTTTGCAGACTTTCTATCGTTGCTTAGCGGCCACCGTCACCTGCCACAGAACGCCATCGCCGCGCTGAATGCCCTGACCACCGAAGGTGTAGGCGCGTTCAACGACAAATACCCGCAGGGCTTGCCGAAAACCTGGGGGGGCAAGGGTCGCGAACTGGTCGACGGCGTACGTTATTACTCCTGGAGCGGCACCCTGCAGGGCGATCTCCTCGACAAAGGGCTTGATGCCCTGAGTCCGCTGCACGGGTTCCTCCGCGCCTTTTCCCACTACTTCACCACCGAACCCGAGCAGAACGATGGCCTGGTTGGCCGCTACAGCTCCCATTTGGGCAAAGTCATCCGGTCCGACTACCCGCTGGATCATCTGGACAGCCTCAGCCAGACCGCCGGTCCGTTGCGCAAGGGCATCGACCCGATTGCCCTGTATGTGCAGCATGCCGAGCGCCTGAGAAATGCCGGCCTATAAAGGAACACCGTACCGGCCTGCATAAGCTGTACGGAACTTTGAGAAGAAATAGACCACTGAATCCGGTAGGCTCCGCACTTTACTGAACATTGAAAGGAGTATTTCACCATGGCTAAAGCCACTGCCCGTCACATCCTCGTTGCCAGCGAAGCCAAGTGCAACGAATTGAAAGCCCAAATCGAAGGCGGCGCTGATTTCGCCGAAGTCGCCAAAGCCAACTCCACTTGCCCGTCCAGCCGCCAGGGCGGTGATCTGGGTTCGTTCGGTCCAGGCCAGATGGTCAAGGAATTCGACACCGTGGTCTTCAGCGCACCGATCAACGTGGTGCAAGGCCCGGTCAAGACCCAGTTCGGTTACCACCTGCTGGAAGTGACCAGCCGTCAGGACTGATCAAGCCTGAAGTTTTCTGCTCAACGGCCCGCCTTTTGGCGGGCCGTTGTGTTTCGGATACGTGATACGGGTGGCGAGGGACGCGCCGCTAGCGTACAAATTGCGGTTATTGACCACCCGGCTCTAAGGCTGACAATGCGACTGGCGTTCCCTACTTTATTGTTCACTGCCGTGGCTCTGTTATTGAGCGTCACCGGTGTGACTGCAGCACCGCAACATGCGTTGACCGTGTACGGTGAACCGGCGAAGTATCCTGCCGGCTTTAGTCATTTTGCCTACACAAACCCACAAGCCCCCAAGGGTGGCACGATGCGCCGCTCGGCCGTCGAAATCGGTCATTTCGATCATATGTTGCCCTACATCGATAAAGGCATTGGCGTCACACAGATCGACGGCCTGCTTTACTCGCCCCTCGCCCAGCGTTCACTGGACGAGCCTTACACCGTGTACGGCCTGGTGGCTCAGAAGATGGAGCGCTCGGACGACGGTTTGTTCCTGCGCTTCTACCTCAACCCCAAGGCCCGTTTCGCCGACGGCAAACCGATTACGGCCGAAGACGTGCGCTACACCTTCAACCTGTTGATGACCCAGGGCAGCCTGCGTTATCGCACTCAATTTGCCGACGTCAAAGGCGTCGAAGTGGAATCACCTCTGACGGTTCGATTCGACTTTAAAAGCAATGAAAACCGTACCCTGCCCCTGGATATCGCGACCTTGCCGGTGCTTCCCGAGCATTGGTGGAAGACTCGCGACTTCGCCAATGGGGGCGGTTACGAGCCCCCGTTGGGCAGCGGCCCCTACAGGGTAGGCAAGGTCGACTCCGGTCGCAGCATCACCTTCGAGCGCAACGCCGATTGGTGGGGCAAGGATTTACCGGTCAGCCGAGGCCTCTACAATTTCGATCGATTCAGCATCGAGTACTTCGGCGATACCGACGTCGCCCGCCAGGTTCTGCGCGGCGGTGCCTACGACTACAACCGAGAATTCTCCGCCACCGCTTACTCCATCGGCTACGACGGCCCGGCCCTCAGTGACGGGCGCCTGCAAAAGGCGCACCTGGCAACCCAAGCCCCGCAACCGGCTCAGGGTTTTGTGTTCAATTTGCAAAACCCGCTGTTCCAGGACCGTCGAGTGCGTCAGGCGCTGGTCATGCTATGGGATTTCGAGTGGAGCAACCGGCAGATGATGCGCGACATGTACATCCGCCAGCAGAGTTACTTTTCCAACACCGACCTCGCCGCCCGACACCTGCCGGACGCCGGCGAACTGGCGATTCTCGAACCGCTGCGCGGGCAGATCCCCGACGAGGTGTTCACCCAGGTTTTCCAGGCACCGAAAACCGACGGCAGTGGCGTGATACGCGACAAACAGTTGCAGGCACTCGATTTGCTCAAACAGGCCGGCTGGAAACCCGATGGCGATCAACTGGTCAACGCCGAAGGCCAGTCATTGAGTTTCACTTTCCTGGTCAGCCAGAACGGCATGGACCGATTGTTGCTGCCTTATAAGCGCACCCTGAAACAGATCGGCATCGACATGAACATCCGTCGCATCGACTCGTCCCAATACGTGAATCGCCTGATGAGCCGCGACTACGACATGATCGTCACCGGCTACCCGGTCACGACGTCGCCCGGGGGTGAACTGCTCAATTACTTCGGCTCGGTCTCGGCCAACGACCCAGGCGCCAATAACTACATGGTGTTGAAAAATCCGGCGGTCGACACACTGATCGCCGGACTGATTCGCGCCACCACCCAACCCGAAATGATGCACTACGCCCACGCGCTGGACCGGGTGCTGCAATGGAACTACTACTGGATTCCCAACTATTACCCGCCGGGCAGCTCCACCGTGTGGTGGAATCGTTTCGGCAGGCCCAACGAGCAAGCGAGCAATGACGAAGCGATCGAGAGCTGGTGGGAAATCAGCACCACGCCGCTGACCAACCAACAGATGACCGCTGAGCAAATCAGCCGTGGCAAACCCGGAGGGCCGCACTGATGTGGGCTTACATACTGCGGCGTCTGCTGCTGATCATTCCGACGCTGGTGATCATTCTTCTGGTCAACTTCATCATCGTCCAGGCCGCGCCGGGCGGCCCGGTGGAACAGGCCATCGCGCACTTGCAAGGCATCGGCGGCGCGAGTGTCGGCGGCGGTTCCAGCGAACGTATGTCCGGCACCTCCCGATCCAGTCGAGGCCTCGATCCGCAGCTGATCAAGGACATCGAAAAGCAATACGGCTTCGATAAACCGGCGCACGAACGCCTGTGGCTGATGCTCACCAGTTATGCGCGCCTGGACTTCGGCAAGAGCTTTTTCCGCGGTGCGACCGTCACCGACCTGATCCTGGAAAAAATGCCGGTGACCATTTCCCTCGGGCTCTGGGCGACGCTGATCACCTACCTGGTGTCGATCCCTTTGGGCATCCGCAAGGCCGTGCATCACGGCAGCCATTTCGATATCTGGAGCAGCACCGCGATCGTCATCGGCTACGCCATGCCGGCGTTCCTGTTCGCGATGTTCCTGATCGTGGTCTTCGCCGGCGGTACCTCGCTGAACTGGTTCCCGGTGCGCGGGCTGGTCTCGGACAACTTCGAATCGCTGTCGACCGTGGGCAAAATCGCCGATTACTTCTGGCACCTGGTACTGCCGGTGACAGCGCTGGTGGTCGGCGGGTTCGCCACGCTGACCATTCTGACCAAGAACTCCTTCCTCAATGAAATCACGCGCCAGTACGTGGTCACCGCCCGCGCCAAGGGCCTGAGCGAACGCCGAGTGCTTTACGGTCATGTGTTTCGCAACGCCATGCTGCTGGTGGTCTCGGGAATTCCCCAGGCGTTCATCAGCGTATTTTTCGCCGGCTCCCTGCTGATCGAAGTGATCTTCTCGCTCGATGGACTGGGTCGCATGAGTTACGAAGCCGCGGTTTCCCGGGACTATCCGGTGGTGTTCGGTTCGCTGTTCATCTTCACGCTGTTCGGTCTCTTGATAAAACTGGTCGGCGATCTCTGCTACACCCTCGTCGACCCGCGTATCGACTTCGCCGCGAGGAACGCCTGATGTTCAAGCTCTCGCCGTTAGGTCGTCGTCGCTTCGAGCGCTTCAAGAAGAACCGTCGCGGCTGGTGGTCGCTGTGGCTGTTTGTCGGCCTGTTCCTCTTGACTCTGGGTGGTGAGCTGATCGCCAACGACAAACCGCTGATCGTCAGCTATCAGGGCTCGCTCTACTTCCCGGTCCTGAAGCGTCATACCGAGCAGGAGTTTGGCGGGCAGCTGCCGTTCCAGGCGGACTACCGCAGCGATTATGTACAGAGGCTGATTAACAAGGACGGTGGCTGGATGCTGTTCCCGCCAATCCCCTTCAGCGACGACACGCCGAACTATGACCTCAATCAACCGGCGCCCAGCCCTCCGACGAAGGTCAACTGGCTGGGCACCGACGATCAGGCGCGGGACGTGTTGGCCCGAGTGATTTTCGGTGCTCGGGTGTCAATCCTGTTTGCCTTGATGCTGACCTTTGTCAGCGCACTGATCGGCATCGCTGCCGGCGCCCTGCAAGGCTATTACGGCGGCTGGGTCGACCTGATCGGTCAACGGTTGCTGGAGGTTTGGTCGGGACTGCCGGTGCTGTACCTGCTGATCATCCTGTCGGGGTTCGTCGAGCCTAATTTCTGGTGGCTGCTGGGGATCATGGCGCTGTTTTCCTGGCTGGCCCTGGTGGACGTGGTGCGCGCCGAGTTTCTACGCGGACGCAACCTGGAATACGTCAAAGCCGCCCGTGCACTGGGCCTGACCGACCGCAAGGTTATCGTCCGGCACATCCTGCCCAACGCAATGAACGCGACCCTGAGTTATCTGCCGTTCATTCTGACCGGAGCGATCTCGACCCTCACGGCGTTGGACTTCCTCGGTTTCGGCATGCCCGCCGGCAGTGCATCGCTGGGCGAGTTGATCGGTCAAGGCAAGCAGAACCTGCAAGCGCCGTGGCTGGGATTGACGGCGTTTTTCACCTTGGCGTTGATTCTTTCTTTACTGGTGTTTATCGGGGAGGCATTGCGAGATGCCTTTGATCCCCGGTCATGACGCGGACTGTTGATATGAGTAACAACCTGATCGAAATCCGTGACCTCAACGTGGCCTTCAGCGGCCAGACCGTGGTGCGCAACCTGTGCCTGGACATCCGCCCCGGCGAATGCCTGGCGCTGGTGGGCGAGTCGGGCTGCGGCAAGTCGGTGACCGCTCACTCGATCCTGCAACTGCTGCCCGAGACCGGCACCGAAACCACGGGCAGTATTCGCTATCGCGGCCAGGAGCTGGTCGGCGCTCCGGCCAAGGTGTTGCGAGAACTGCGGGGTGACCGCATCGCGATGATCTTCCAGGAACCCATGACCTCGCTCAACCCATTGCACAGCATCGAAAAGCAGATCGGCGAAACCCTGCTGTTGCACAAGGGCCTGGCCGGTAAAGCGGCGCAGGCGCGGATTCTCGAGTTGCTGCATCTGGTTGGCATTCAGAAACCCAAAGAGCGGCTCAAGGCCTATCCCCATCAATTGTCCGGTGGCCAACGGCAACGGGTGATGATCGCCATGGCCCTGGCCTGCGAACCGGAGTTGCTGATCGCCGACGAACCGACCACCGCGTTGGACGTGACAGTGCAGCGCAAGATCCTTCTGCTGCTCAAATCCCTACAGAAGCGACTCGGCATGTCGCTGCTGCTGATCAGCCACGACCTCAATCTGGTGCGCAGCATTGCCCAACGCGTCTGCGTGATGAAGGCCGGGGAAATCGTCGAGCAGGCACCTTGCGAAACGCTGTTTACCGAACCGAAACATCCTTACAGCTGCGTCTTGCTGAACGCGGAACCGGAAGGTGAAGCGCTGCCCCGGGACGAGCGCGAGAACGTGCTTGAGGTAGATGACTTGCGGGTGCAGTTCGCCCTCGGTGGCGGGCTGTTCCAGCGCAAGACCTACCTGAAGGCCGTGGACGGCATCAGCCTCAACATTCAACGCGGCAAGACGCTGGGCATTGTGGGCGAATCCGGTTCCGGCAAGTCGACGCTGGGTCAGGCGATCCTGCGCTTGCTCGACTCCGAAGGCAGCATTCGCTTTCAGGGTGAAGCGCTGGACGGCCTGACGCAAAAACAGCTGCGACCGTGGCGCAAGAAAATGCAGGTGGTGTTCCAGGACCCGTTCGGCAGCCTCAGCCCGCGAATGTCCGTGGCGCAGATCATCAGTGAAGGCCTTGAGGTGCATAGCCAGTTGACGGCTGACGAATGCAAAGCCGAAGTGATTCGGGCATTGGTGGAAGTCGGCCTCGACCCGCAAAGCCGTCATCGCTACCCGCACGAGTTTTCCGGCGGCCAACGCCAACGCATCGCCATCGCCCGGGCGCTGGTGCTCAAACCGGCGCTGATTCTGCTGGACGAGCCGACCTCGGCGCTGGATCGCACGGTGCAAAAACAAGTGGTCGCCCTGCTCCGCCAACTTCAGGAAAAACATGGCCTGACGTATCTGTTTATCAGCCACGACCTGGCGGTGGTGCGCGCCCTGGCTCATGACATGATCGTGATCAAGGACGGCAAAGTGGTGGAAAGCGGTGCCAGCCACGACGTGTTTGAATCGCCGCAGCATCCGTATACCAAGGAGCTGTTGGCGGCGGCGCATCCGGGGTAGGCATAATCCCGTGCATGCCGCTGGACCGAGTCGCCTCAATCGCGAGCAAGCTCGGCTCCTACAGATTCAGCGGTGATCAGGTCACACCGCGCCTCCTGTAGGAGCCAAGCTTGCTCCGGGCGGCGTTCCGACGATTAGGCCCGCACAGACACTACACATTTTGGACATGACGCCCATGAACACCACCGAAAGCCTCAAGGACTACCAGCGCGTTCGCCTGCTGGCCATCCGTTCGCTGTTCGAGATCATCGAGCAGTCCAGCGAAGGCACGGTGATTGTCGACCGCGATGCGAACATCGTCTGGATGAACGAGCGCTATGCCCGGCGATTCGGTCTTGAATCGGCGGAAGTGGCGATCGGCAAGGCCTGCGAAAGTGTGATCCCCGGCAGTCTGTTGCGCGAGGTGGTGCGCACCGGTCGGCCGATCCTGCTCGATATGCAGGACACCCCCAAAGAACCGCTGGTAGTGATGCGCCTACCGATTCATGACGATGCCGGCGTGGTGATCGGCGCCATCGGGTTTGCACTGTTCGACGAATTGCGCAGCCTCTCGCCGATGCTCAAGCGTTACATGAGCATGCAGGAAGAACTGGCATCCACCCGTTCGCTGTTGCGGGCGCGGCAGACCAAGTACAACTTCGCGCACTTTATCGGCACCAGCGCCGCCAGCCTCGAAGTCAAACGCCGTGCCCGACGCAGTGCGAGCGCCGAGTCCCCGGTGTTGCTGCTGGGTGAAACCGGCACCGGCAAAGAGCTGCTGGCTCAGGCGATCCACGGCGCTTCGCCGCGCGCGCACAAAGCCTTTGTCAGCATCAACAGCGCGGCGATTCCCGAATCGTTGCTGGAAGCGGAATTCTTCGGCACCGCACCCGGTGCGTTTACCGGCGCTGATCGCAAGGGCCGTGTCGGCAAGTTGCAGATCGCCCAAGGCGGCACCCTGTTTCTCGATGAAATCGGCGACATGCCGTTGCCACTGCAAAGCAAACTGCTGCGGGTACTGCAGGAAAAGGAATTCGAACCGGTGGGGTCCAACGAAGTGATCCAGAGCGATGTGCGGGTGATTGCCGCGACCTCCACGGATCTGGAAGCGGCGATCAAACGCGGTGAATTTCGCGCCGACCTGTATTACCGCCTCAACGTGTTGCCGATCCAGGTCCCGCCGCTGCGTGATCGACTCGATGACCTGCCAGCCCTCAGTGAAGCGATTCTGGAGGAGTTGCGCAGTCAGCACGAATTGAACCGCGAAGCCCTGGAACTGCTGGGTCAACATGCCTGGCCGGGGAACATTCGCGAGCTGCGCAACGTGCTGGAGCGCGCGGCGCTGCTCAGTGATGACTTGATGCTGAATGCCGCGGATATCCGCGCGGCGATTGGGACGTTCACACCGGTAGAGCGCGTGGCGTCTGTCACGATTGAACCGGTTGCGCATGAGACGTTCAGTGCGGCTCGGGAGCGGTTTGATCGCCAGTTGATTGAAGCGGCCCTCGCGCAATGCGGCGGGAAGGTGGTTGAAGCGGCGGCGCGGTTGGGGCTGGGGCGGTCGACGTTGTACAAGAAGATGGTGGCGTTGGGGATTGCAGAGTCTCTATAAAGAGACATAAGTCTCTATTGTTAGACATGACCTCGTGAGCGCTGCGCGCTCTTCGCGAGCAAGCCCGCTCCCACATTTCTATCGAGTCGTTCAAAAGAATGCAGTCAAATGTGGGAGCGGGCTTGCTCGCGAAAGGGCCTGCCCAGTCAGAAAAAGTCTCAAAATAGAGACAAACAATCCAGAACCGATGCCTCGATCAAAAAATATCCTTATATTTCAATGTGTTGCATGCATGGCACGAAACTCGCTAAAGCCCTCTCCCACCAAGATCCACCCTAAAAAAATAACAATCCAGGAGACACACCATGAGTGTGATCATTGCCTTGGCAGCCCTCACGCTGCTAATGCTCGCGGCTTACCGTGGCTACAGCGTTATCCTCTTTGCCCCGATTGCCGCCCTCGGCGCCGTTCTGCTTACCGACCCTTCCGCCGTCGCCCCCGCTTTCACCGGGGTGTTCATGGAGAAAATGGTCGGCTTCATCAAACTGTATTTCCCGGTGTTCCTGCTCGGTGCCGTGTTCGGCAAGCTGATCGAGTTGTCGGGCTTTTCGCGCTCCATCGTCGCCGCGGCGATTCGCCTCCTCGGCACGCGTCAGGCGATGCTGGTGATCGTACTGGTCTGCGCCCTGCTGACTTACGGCGGCGTGTCGCTGTTCGTGGTGGTATTCGCGGTCTACCCGTTTGCTGCTGAAATGTTCCGCCAGAGCAATATTCCCAAGCGTCTCATCCCGGCGACCATCGCCCTCGGCGCATTCTCGTTCACCATGGACGCTCTGCCCGGCACCCCGCAAATCCAGAACATCATCCCCAGCACCTTCTTCAACACCACCGCCTGGGCCGCGCCCTGGCTGGGCCTGATCGGCGCGATCTTCGTGGTCTGCGTCGGCATGCTGTTTCTGCAGCGCCAGCGCAACAAGGCCCAGCGCGCCGGTGAGGGTTATGGCACCGAGCTGCGCAACGAGCCGGAAACCGCTGCCGACATCAAACTGCCAAATCCATGGGTTGCACTGTCGCCGCTGCTGGCGGTGGGCATCATGAACCTGCTGTTTACCCAATGGATTCCACAGTGGTACGGCAAAACCCACAGCCTCGCGCTGCCGGGCATGGCCGCGCCGGTGACCACCGACATCGCCAAACTCACAGCGATCTGGGCCGTTCAAGCTGCGTTGCTGGTGGGCATCATCATGGTGCTGGTGTTCGGCTTCCAGGCGATTCGCGGCAAGTTGGCTGAAGGCAGTCGAAGCGCGGTCAGCGGTTCGTTGCTGGCGGCGATGAACACCGCATCGGAATACGGCTTTGGTGCGGTAATCGCCTCCTTGCCGGGCTTCCTGGTATTGGCCGACTGGCTCAAAAGCATTCCCAATCCACTGGTCAACGAAGCGATCACCGTGACCCTGCTGGCCGGCATCACCGGTTCTGCGTCGGGCGGCATGAGCATTGCGCTGGCGGCCATGGCCAATGACTTCATCGCAGCAGCACACGCCGCCAACATCCCACTGGAAGTGCTGCACCGGGTGGCCGCGATGGCCAGTGGCGGCATGGACACCCTGCCGCACAATGGCGCGGTGATTACCTTGCTGGCGGTCACCGGCCTGACCCACCGTGAAGCCTACAAAGACATTTTCTGTATTACGCTGATCAAGACCCTGGCGGTTTTTGTGGTGATCGGTACTTTCTACGCCACTGGCATTGTGTGAGGTATTCATGACAACTCTTTCGGGCAAGACTGCACTGGTCACCGGTTCCACCAGCGGCATCGGCTTAGGGATAGCCCTCAGCCTGGCCAAGGCTGGCGCCAATCTGATCCTCAACGGTTTCGGTGATGCGTCCAAGGTGATTGCCGAGGTTGAGCAATTCGGTGGCAAGGTCGGCCATCACCCGGCTGATGTGAGCAACCCTGAGCAAATCGCCGACATGATTGCCTACGCCGAGCGAGAGTTCGGCGGCGTGGACATCCTGGTCAACAATGCCGGTATTCAGCATGTGGCGCCGGTGGAAGAGTTCCCGGTGGAGCGCTGGGATTCGATCATTTCGATCAACCTGTCGTCGGTGTTCCACAGCACCCGTTTGAGCCTGCCAGGCATGCGCGCCAAGGGTTGGGGACGGATCATCAACATCGCTTCGGTGCACGGCCAGGTCGGGTCGGTGGGCAAGGCGGCTTACGTGGCAGCCAAGCATGGGGTGATCGGTTTGACCAAGGTGGTCGGGCTGGAAACCGCCACCACCAATGTCACCTGCAACGCCATCTGCCCAGGTTGGGTGCTGACGCCACTGGTGCAGAAGCAGATTGATGACCGCATCGCCAAAGGGATCGACCCGAAACAGGCGCAACATGATTTGCTGGCCGAGAAGCAGCCTTCCCTGGAGTTTGTGACGCCGCCACAATTGGGCGAGCTGGTGCTGTTTTTGTGCAGTGAGGCCGGTAGCCAGGTACGTGGCGCGGCGTGGAACATTGATGGTGGGTGGTTGGCGCAGTGATCTGACGTTAGACCGCGTTATCGTTCATCGCGGGCAAGCCACGCTCCCACAGGTTTTTGTGGTTGGCGCTGGATTAGGGTTCGACACAAACCCTGTGGGAGCGTGGCTTGCCCGCGAATGGATCTGAAGATAGAAGAAGAGGCAAGCCATGTCCGACATCCTCTGGCAACCCAGCGCCAAGCGCATCGGCAAGACCCGCATGGAGGCCTTCCGGCGCTTCATCAATCAGCGACACAACCTCCACGTCGACGACTACCCTGCCCTGCATCAATGGTCCATCGATCAGCGCGAAGCGTTCTGGCAGGCTATCGTCGATTTCTTCGACATCCGTTTCCACGATCAACCGGACGCTGTACTGGTCGAGGGCGCGCACATGCCCAGCGCCCAATGGTTTCCCGGCGCCACCCTGAACTTCGCCGAACACCTGATGCGCCGTCGCGATGATGCCGTGGCGGTCATTGCCATCGGCGAGAACGGCCAGCGTGAACACCTGACCTGGGCAGAACTGGCGGAGCATGTCGCCGGCTTTCAACAGAGCTTGATCGCCGCTGGCGTCGTCGTTGGCGACCGAGTGGCCGCGTGCATGCCCAATACCTGGCAAACCCTCGTGGCGATGCTCGCCACCACTAGCCTGGGGGCGATCTGGTCCTGCTCCTCACCGGACTTCGGCACCCAGGGCGTAATCGACCGTTTTGGCCAGATCGAGCCGACAGTGCTGATCACCTGCGCCGGTTACCGCTATGCCGGCAAGGACATCGACCAGACGGCCAAGGTCAATGAAATCCTCGAACGCTTACCGTCCTTGCAGCAGTTGATTGTCGTGCCTTACGCCCGACCGCAAGCGCGCATCGAACATTTCCACACCCGGGCCAACGTGACGCTCTGGGATGATTTCTACGACGTGGGTGGCGAGCCGGATTTCGTCCCCGTGCCCTTTGCGCATCCGCTGTACATCCTCTATTCCAGCGGCACCACCGGCGTGCCGAAATGCATCATTCACAGCACCGGCGGCGTGTTGCTGCAACACGTCAAGGAACACGGATTGCATTGCGACCTCGGCCCCGGCGACCGGTTGTTCTACTACACCACGTGCGGCTGGATGATGTGGAACTGGCTGGTCTCGGCGCTGGCCGTGGACAGCACGGTGGTGCTGTACGACGGCTCGCCATTTCATCCAGGTCCCGAGCGTCTGGTCGACCTGATCGACGACGAACGCATCAGTGTCTTCGGCACCAGCCCCAAGTACCTCGCGACCCTGGAAAGCAGCGGCATCAAACCTCGCGAAAGCCACGACCTGAGCAGCCTCAAAACCCTGCTATGCACCGGCTCCGCGTTGTCGCCGCAGAGTTACGACTACGTCTACCGCGACCTCAAGCCTGACCTGTGCCTGGCCTCGATGTCCGGCGGCACCGACATCGTTTCGTGTTTTGTGAACGGTAATCCGTTGCAACCGGTACGCCGTGGCGAGATACAAGGCAAAAGCCTGGGCATGGCGGTGGAAGTCTGGAACGACAATGGCCAGCCGGTGATTGGCGAAAAAGGTGAGCTGGTGTGCACCCGGCACTTTCCGGCAATCCCCATCGGGTTCTGGAATGACCCTCGGCAGGAAAAGCTTCGCGCCTCGTATTTCAGTCAGTTCCCCGGTGTCTGGGCCCAAGGCGATTACGCAGAACAATTGCCCCACGGCGGGATGATGATCCACGGACGCTCCGACGCCGTGCTCAATCCCGGCGGCGTGCGCATCGGCACCGCGGAAATCTACCGTCAGGTGGAGAAAGTGCCACAGGTTCTGGACAGCGTGGCCATCGGTCAGCAATGGCAGGATGACGTGCGGGTGGTGCTGTTCGTGCGATTGCGCGAGGGCGTCGAACTGGACGAAGCGCTGCAACAACAGATTCGCCAGGTCATCCGCGCCAACACCACACCGAGGCATGTGCCGGCGAAGATTGTCGCGGTGACCGATATACCGCGCACCATCAGCGGCAAGGTCGTTGAACTGGCGGTGAGGAATGTGGTGCATGGGCAGAAGGTCAAAAACACCGATGCCCTGGCTAATCCCGAGGCGCTTGAGCAATTCCGAAACCGCCCCGAACTCCTTGATTGACCCAAGTGTGGGAACGGGCTTGCTCGCGAAAACGGTTTAACAATCAACGTAGATGTCGACTGACACACCGCTTTCGCGAGCAAGCCCGCTCCCACAGGAGTTATACATCAGTCCATGAGTCCCCATTCACCCGGTGGTGCGTGGGATTGCGGTGACGCTTCGGCGTGCAACTTCAGCCGCAGACGCAAATTGTTCACAGAATCCGCATGCTTCACCGCTTCCTCCTCATTGATCGCCCCCTCGACGACCAATGCGTAAAGCGCTCCATCGAACGTCTGCATCCCCAGCTCTACAGACTTCTCCATGATCCCCTTGAGTTCGGATAACTCATTGCGCCGGATCAGATCGCCAATGGTCGGCGTCCCGATCATCACTTCCACCGCTGCCCGTCGCTGACCATCCCGGGTGTGCACCAACCGTTGGGACACGAACGCCTTGAGGTTGTTGCCCAGGTCGTGAAGCAGCTGCGTCCGCCGTTCCTCGGGGAAGAAGTTGATGATGCGGTCCAGCGCCTGATGGGCGTTGTGGGCATGCAGGGTGGAAATCACCAGATGACCGGTATCGGCAAACGCCAGCGCATGCTCCATAGTCTCGCGGTCACGGATTTCGCCGATCAGCACCACGTCCGGTGCCTGGCGCAGGGTGTTCTTCAATGCGGCGTGAAAACTGCGGGTATCGACGCCGACCTCGCGCTGGTTGATGATCGACTTCTTGTGCCGATGGATGTACTCGACCGGGTCTTCAATGGTGATGATGTGGCCACTGCTGTGGCGATTGCGGTAGTCGATCAATGCCGCCAGCGAGGTAGACTTGCCCGAGTCGGTAGCGCCAACGAACAGCATCAGTCCTTGTTTGAGCATCACCGTTTCGAGCAGCACCGACGGCAGTTTTAAGTTTTCGAAACGCGGAATGTCGAGCTTGATGTTGCGCGCCACGATCGACACATCATTGCGTTGTTTGAAGATATTGACCCGAAAGCGCCCGATACCGGTCAAAGAGATCGCCAGGTTCATCTCCAGCTCCCGATCGAACTCCAGACGCTGTTCGGCGTCCATGATGGACGCGGCAATGGCCGCGACTTCCCCCGGCTTGAACGGCTGATCAGCCAAGGGTTTAAGCACACCCTCGAAGCGTGCGCTGGGTGGCGCACCGGTGGACAGATAAAGATCGGAGCCATTCTGGCTGGCCAGGAGCCCTAACAGTGCATCGATTTCCATGGCAAAAAGCACCCGCGAAGCATTCAATGAATAAAAACGACCCAAACGGGTCTTCCAGCCTCTACTGCGGTACAAGGATAGTCGACACCGCCACACCGACTTAAGTGCAGGACATCTTGATGAACGCAACACCGACCGGCAGCGATGCCCAGGCCTTGATTGCCCGACTGGACTGGAGACTCAGCCCACTGGGCGCTGCCAGTACCTGGCCGCAAAGCCTGCGAACCGCCGTGGATATCGTGATTCATTCGCCGATGCCCATGCTGTTGCTGTGGGGGCCGCAGCTCACGCAGATCTACAACGACGGCTTCGCCCTGCTGGCCGGCAGCAAACATCCACATGCTTTCGGACAACCGACACACCTGATCTGGCCAGAGTTAAAAGACTTTACCGACCCCATTTACAGCGCCGTCCTACAAGGACAGGTACGAACCTACAGCGAACAGCGCTTCACCTTGCAGCGTAATGGCCAGGATTCCGACTTCTGGCTGGACCTGACCTACAGCCCCATCCGCGATGAAAGCGCCCAGGTCGCCGGGATTCTGGTGACCGCCATCGAAACCAACGAACGCCGACGCATCGCCCTCGAACTCGAGCAGCGTTCGGCTGCCAGCCTCAAGGCCCAGCACGAAACCGAGGAGCGCCTGCAACTGGCCCTCGCGGCCACCGACGCCGTGGGCACCTGGGACTGGGACATCAACGAAGACCGTTTCATTGCCGACGCCCACTTCGCCCAGTTACACGGTATCGACCCGCTGCTCGCCAATCAGTTGCCCATCAGCGCCTACCTTCAGGGCGTGCACCCGCAAGACCGCGCGATGGTCGCCCGCAGCATCAAGCACTCCATCACCCACGGCACCGAGTACGCCGAGGAATATCGCCTGCTGCAAGCCGACGGTCAGTTGCGCTGGGTGTTCGCCCGGGGTCGTTGCTACAAGGACCACCATGGCCGGCCGATCCGCTTCCTCGGCGCCGCCCTGGACCTGACCGAGCGCAAACACACAGAACAAGCCTTGCGGCAAAGTCAGACCGAGCTGCAACTGATCATCAACGCCATGCCGATCCTGATCAGCTACGTGGACAGCGAGGAACGCTTTCGCCTGAACAATGCGGCCTACCTCGACTGGTACGGGCTGACGCCTCAGGAGCTCTTTGGCAAAACCATCCGTGAAGTACTGGGTGAAGAAGCCTATGCATTGCGCGCCGAATACATCGCCCAGGCGCTGTCCGGCAAGCCTTGTTGTTTCAGCATTAGCACCCCGCACCGTGACGGCAGCATCCGCCATGCGCTGATGAACTACTTGCCGCGCCACGGCGCGGATGGTGCGGTCAATGGTTTCTATATCTTTGTGATTGACGAAACCGAGCGCAAACAGACCGAAGAAGCCCTGCGCAATCTCAACGAAACGCTTGAGGAGCGAGTCGCCGCCCGCACCCAACAATTGGCGCAAGCCAACCAGCGACTGCAGAACGAGATGTTCGAACGCGAACGCGCCGAAGAAGCGTTGCGCCATGCGCAGAAGATGGAAGCGCTCGGCCAGCTCACTGGCGGCATCGCCCATGACTTTAACAATATGCTCACCGGGATCATCGGCAGCCTCGACTTGATGCAGCGCTACATCGCCGACGGGCGCGCCGCCGAGGTAGGGCGTTTCAGCGAGGCGGCAGTGTCCTCGGCCAACCGCGCCGCCGCCCTGACCCATCGCCTGCTGGCGTTTTCCCGGCGTCAGTCACTGGACCGCAAGCCGCTGAACGCCAATGATCTGATCCATTCCCTGGAAGACCTGCTCAGCCGGACCAAGGGCGACCACATCGAGCTCAAACTGCAACTGGCCGATGACGTGTGGCCGGTCAGCACCGACGTCAGCCAGCTGGAAAATGCCCTGCTCAATCTGGTGATCAACGCCCGGGACGCCATGCCCGACGGCGGCGAGTTGCGGATCGAAACCGCCAACGTGTACCTCGACAGCAGTGACATCAACACCCTGGAACCGGTCAAGGCCGGGGATTATCTGATGATTGCCGTCAGCGACAACGGTACCGGGATGACCCCGTCGGTGCTGGCCAAGGCTTTCGACCCATTCTTCACCACCAAACCCATCGGCCAGGGCACCGGTCTTGGGCTGTCGATGATTTATGGTTTTGCCCAGCAGTCGGGCGGGCATGTCAGCCTGTTCAGCTTGCCGGGCCAGGGCACCAGCGTTCGTCTGTACCTGCCGCGGCTGCACGACGCAGAGCCCGAAAACATCTTGATGCCGGTCACCAGCGAAGCCCCGGCGGCGATTGCCGGCGAAACCGTGGTGTTGGTGGAGGACGACCCGGCGGTGCGCATGCTGGTGCTCGACCTGCTCAACGAGCTGGGTTATCACGCCCATGAAGCCGAAGACGCGAAGACCGCCCTGCCCCTGCTGGAGTCCGACCTGCGGGTCGATTTGCTGGTCACCGATGTCGGGCTGCCGGGGATGAACGGCCGGCAACTGGCGGAGATTGCGCGCCAGCACCGCCCCGAGCTCAAAGTGCTGTTCATGACCGGTTATGCGGAAAAAGCCACCGAGCGCCAGGGTTTCCTGGAAGACGGCATGGACATGGTGGCCAAGCCCTTTTCCATGGACCTGTTGGCCAACAAGATTCGCGCGATGATCGGTCAACCGGACTGAGTTAAGGCATAATCGCGCGCCCCACGCTGGCACCCACATAGCCACCACCGTTGCAAGGTACTGCCCATGAAAGCTCAAGCCCGCCATATTCTGGTGAAAACATCGGAAGAAGCCGAACAGCTCAAACAACGCATCGCCAAGGGCGAAGCCTTCGATGTGCTGGCCAAGAAGTATTCCACCTGCCCGTCCGGCAAGCGCGGCGGCGACCTGGGCGAAGTGCGGCCCGGACAGATGGTCGGCGTCATCGATGCAGTGATTTTCAAAAAACCGTTGCGCGTGGTGCACGGACCGATCAAGAGCAAGTTTGGCTATCACCTTGTGCAGGTGTTTTACCGGGATTGATGGGTTGGTTTAAGGACCCCTTCGCGAGCAAGCCCGCTCCCACATGGGTTATGTGAACACCGGAGATCCAGTGTGGGAGCGGGCTTGCTCGCGAACCGATTGCGCAGCAAGCGGCCATCCTCCACTTATCGGGGAATGAGCGCCCCCGGCACCTGAATCACCCGACTCGCCAACCGATGCCCCGCTTCAGCAGCCTCAACCGGGCTGCCTCCTTTCAGGCGACTGGCCAAATACGCCGCGCTGAACGAATCCCCCGCCGCCGTGGTGTCCACCACCCGCTCGACCACCTGCGCCGGCACTTCAAACGACTCGCCATCACAACGAATCAGACACGCCTCGGCGCCACGCTTGAGTACCACTTCAGGCGTGCCCATCTGCTCGTAAGCGGCAAATACCGCCTCGCAATTGGAAAAATCAAACAGCGCCTGCTCGTCATCAACGGTCAGCAACGCGAGGTCGACATAGGGCAGAACGCTGCGATAGGCCGCTCGCGCGTCCTCGATCGACGTCCACAAACGTGGCCGGTAGTTGTTGTCGAACACGATCCGCGCATCCCGCTGCCGGGCTTCGATCAGGGTTTCCAGTAACTTTTCCCGACCTTGCGCGCCGAGCACCGCCAGGGTGATGCCACTGAAATACAGCACATCGTAATCCGGCAGTGCCGCCAGGATCGGCGCGGCGCCCGGGGTGGTGAAACAATCGCGGACTGCCGCTTCGTTGCGCCAGTAGAGAAAGCGCCGCTCGCCGGCAGCGTCAGTCTGGATGCAATACAAGCCGGGCAATCGGCCGGGCAAGCGCTGGACCATGCCCAGCCCGATGTTTTCGTCGGCCCAGCTCTGGCACATCGCATTGCTGAAACTGTCGTCACCCAGGGCGGTGACGTAATCCACCAAGCCGCCCTCGCCCAACTCCCGGGACAGGTAGACCGCCGTGTTCAAGGTATCGCCACCGAAACTCTGTTGCAGGCTGCCGTCGGCGCGTTGCTGCAACTCGATCATGCATTCGCCGATCAGGGCAATGCGCGGGGTGTTGGGGCCGAGGGTGTTGATGGTGTTCATTGATGTGGTGTCTCTGGTGTTTCGGTGGTGTCTGGACGGACGTCTTCGCGGGCTTGCTCGCGAAGGCCGCGACGCGGTCTCAAGCCTTAGAAACAGGTTTCCATGGTTTCGATGACATTCAGTTGCTCATCCACCAGACACCCGATGCGCCACTTGTCGAACGTCAGGCACGGGTGCGAAGTGCCAAAGGAAATAATGTCCCCCACCCGCAACTCGACTCCCGGTGCCACGGTCATGAACGCATGCTGGTCCATCACTGCCGTCACCTTGCAGGCGCTGACGTCGTCGCCCGTCGCCGGCACCACGCCCGCCTTGTAACGCAACAGCGGCACCGGCAACCCGGCGTCGTAGGCCACGTCGCGTTTACCCAGGGCGATCACCGCAAAACCCGGTTCCGGCAACGACTGCACGTGAGCCCAGACTTCCAGCGCCGGGCGCAGGCCTTCGTGCAGGTCGCTGCGGCGGTCGAGCACGCAGCATTGCGCTTCTTTGTAGATGCCATGGTCGTGAGCTACGTAGCTGCCGGGACGCAGCACGCTGAGGAAACGCCCGCCGGCGTTCTGCGTTTCGAAGGATTCAGCGATCAGGTCATACCAGGCCGAACCCGACGCAGTGATGATCGGCTTGGGAATGGCGAACGCGCCGCTGTCCTGCAATTGCACGGCCAGGCGCACCAGAGAATCAGCGAACGCACGGATGCCGCTCACCGCGTGATCGCCGTGAATCACCCCTTCGTAGCCTTCGATCCCGGTCAGCGCCAGGGCCGGTTGTGCCGCAATGGCTTTGGCCAGCGCGACCACTTCGTCTTCCGTGCGGCAACCGCAACGACCGCCGACCACGCCGTACTCGATCATCACGTTCAAGCGCACACCGCGGGAGGCAAAATACGCGCCCAGGTCAGCGACGTTGTCCGGGTGATCGACCATGCAATGGAAGTCGAAAGTCGGGTCCGTCAGCAGATCGGCGATCAACGCCATGTTCGGCGTGCCGACCAATTGGTTCGCCATCAGCACCCGATGCACGCCATGGGCGTAAGCCGCGCGGGTTTGCGTGGCGCTGGCCAGGGTGATGCCCCAGGCACCTGCGTCCAGTTGGCGGCGAAACAGCGCCGGGGTCATGCTGGTTTTGCCGTGGGGCGCCAGTTCAGCGCCGCTGTTGCTGACAAAGTCCTGCATCCAGCGAATGTTGTGTTCCAGGGCATCGCGGTGCAGCACCAGCGCTGGCAGGCTGACGTCGCGCGCCAGATTGGCGCCTGTGTGGGCAAAGCCCTTTTCCACGGTGGCAGTAGTTTTGGCAGAAAACATGGTCGAACTCCTCACATTCGCGGCCGCAGGCAGCCGCTGTTATTCGTTGATGCGACGGGCCAGGCTGTTGGCACTGTCAATCAGCACCCGGCGGTAGTCGTTGTAATTGTTCTTGGCATCGGCCCGTGGGGCGACGATGCACAGGGTCGCAATGGCCACGCCGTTCGGGTCTTTGACCGGGGCGGCGAAGCAATGGGTAAAGGTGTCGGCAACGCTATCGAAAGAGAAGAAGCCATCGATAGCAGCCTGACGGATTTCTCCGAGAAACTGCTCCAGCGGCAAACGCTCGCCATTGGGCAGGATGAAATCGTCGTGGTCGATCAGGTCGACGATTTCCTGGTCGCTCAAGTGCGCCAGCAACAGGCGCCCGGAAGCCGTCCAGGGGATCGGCGCGTTCTCGCCGATGTCCGAGGAAATGCGGAAATGCCGCTCGCCCTCTTTCATCAAGGCCACGGTGTATTTTCGTCCGTTGAGCAGGCACATCTGCGCGGTTTCGCGGGTCTGGCTGACGATCTCCTGCAAGGCATGATCGGCCTCGCGGGTCAGGTCGAAATGGCGTAAATGTGCCTGCCCAAGGAAGTACAGCTGACGGCCGAGGTAGACGTGACCGTCCTTGCCCACGGCCTCCAGAATCCGTCGCTCCAGCAGCGAGGCAACCAATTCGTAGACCGTGGATTTCGGGCTGCCGATGCCGCTGGCGATTTCGTTCGGGCGCAGGGGTTTGCCGACTTCCTTGAGGAAATCGAGGATATCGAACGCCCGGTCCAGACCGCGAGCCCGGCGCTTGATGGTGTCTTCGGTCATTTCATTGGTTCCCATAAAAGTGCCGGGAGTTTAACCAGAGTGCAGCGGCGACCGTTAGGCCGCCATCGCTAGCAGGCTAGCTCCCACATTTGGAATGCGTTTCCCTGTGGGAGCTAGCCTGCTAGCGATGAAGTCACCTCGGTTCAGGCCTTTTTCTTGTACGCGATGCAATCGATCTCGACCTTGCAATCGACCATCATGTTCGCCTGCACACAGGCTCGGGCCGGGGCGTGTTCGCTTTTGAAGTATTCGGAGAACACCTTGTTGAAACTCCAGAAATCCCGCGGGTCTTCCAGCCACACACCGGTGCGCACTACATCTTCGAGGCCATAACCCGCCTCTTCGAGAATCGCGATCAAATTCTTCATGGTCTGGTGAGTCTGTTCGACGATGCCACCCACAATGATTTCGCCATCCAGCGCCGGTACTTGTCCGGACACATGCAGCCAGCCATCGGCTTCAACGGCGCGGGCGAAAGGACGGGGCTGGCCGCCACCGGCGGTGCTGCCGGTGCCGTAACGAGTAATGCTCATGAGTGTTTCTCCTGATTGAAAAGTGAAAATGCTTTTGAAAAAAAATCAGAACCGCGTGTTCTTGAGAAACTCCGCCAGACGCGGTGATTGCGGGCGTTCGAACAGTTCCTTGGGTGGCCCCTGCTCTTCGATCCGCCCCTGATTCATGAACACGATCTTGTCCGAGACTTCAAACGCAAACCGCATTTCGTGGGTCACCAACAGCATGGTCATGCCGTCCTCGGCCAGGCCTTTGATCACGCTCAGCACTTCGCCCACCAGTTCCGGGTCGAGGGCCGAAGTGACTTCGTCGAACAGCATCAGGCTCGGGTTCATCGCAATCGCCCGGGCAATCGCCACACGCTGCTGCTGACCACCGGACAACTGACCGGGGAAGTGATCGCGGCGTTCCAGCAAGCCGACCCGTTCCAGCCATTTTTCCGCCAGGGCCACCGCTTCATCCTTGTGCAGCGTTTTGACCTTGAGCAAGCCGAGGGTGACGTTCTGCAACGCCGTGAGGTGCGGAAACAGGTTGAACTGCTGGAACGCCATGCCGGTCATGGCCCGATGCCGGGCGATGACTTTTTCCGGGTGACGCACGCGCTTGCCGTTGACCTCGTCATAACCGATGGACTCGCCATCGAGCATGATCTGCCCGCCCTGGAACTCTTCGAGCATGTTCACGCAGCGCAGCAGCGTGGTCTTGCCCGAACCGCTGGAACCGATCAACGTCACGACGTTGCCGCGCTGCATTGTCAGGTCGACGCCCTTGAGCACTTCGAGCTGGCCGTACTTTTTGTGCAACCCGCGAATGTCCAGCAAGGGCTGATCGTTTTGAGCGTTATTAGATGGAGTCATGGCAAGGCCACCCGCTTTTCAATGTGCCGGCCGAGTAATTCGATGGCGTAGTTGATGACGAAAAACAGCAATCCGGCGAACAGGTAAAACTCGAGGGTCATGAAGGTCCGGGCGATGATCTGCTGCGTGCTGAGCAACAACTCGGCGACACCGATCACCGACAACAGCGTCGAAGCCTTGACGATCTCGGTGGACGAGTTGACCCAGGTCGGCAAGATCTGCCGCAGCGCCTGAGGCAACAACACGTAACCGAGTGCTTGATAAAACGTCAGGCCGATCGCCTTGCTCGCTTCCATCTGACCACTGGGCAACGCTTGCAACGCGCCGCGCACAATCTCAGCGACGTGGGAGCCGCAAAACAGCGTCAGCCCCAACGCACCGGCCTGAAAGGCACTGATCTGCCAACCCAGCGCCGGCGCCATATAGAAGCAGGCCAGCACCAATACAAACACCGGCGTGCCGCGAATGATGTCGACGTAAAACCGGAAAGGCGCGCGCATCCAGAACTTGCCGTAGGTCAGCACCAGGCCGGCGACGATGCCGACCATCGTGCCCAGCAGAATCGCCAGGGCCGAGACCTGCACACTGGTCAAAAAGCCTTGCCACAGCACTTCTCGGGCAACCCACAACTCATGCAACCAACTGGGGGATTCGTACATGTGGGCCTCCTATCGGCGAATCGCCAGACGCTGCTCGAGGTAACGCAGCATCATGGCAATGAGGTAACAGGCCGCCACATAGAGCGCTGTGGTCACCAGCCAGGTTTCAATCACCCGGTAGCTCTCGACATTGATCTTGCGCGCGTAATAGGTCAGCTCCGGCACGGCAATCGCCGCGGCCAGCGAGGTGTCCTTGAACAGCGAAATGAAGTTGTTCGACAAGGCCGGCAGCACATTGCGCAGCATCACCGGCACGGTGACGTACGCCTTGACCTGCCACTCACCCAGACCGATCGCCAACCCCGCTTCGCGCTGCCCCTTGGGAATGCTCAACAGCCCACCGCGGAACACTTCGGTCAGATAGGCCCCGGCATACAGCGACAGAGTGATGATGAACGACGGGATCTTGTCCAGACGAATCCCCAGGCTCGGCAAGGCGAAGTAGATCAACAGAATCAACACCAGAATCGGCGTGTTACGGATCACCGTCACATACACCGACGCCAGCACCCGCAACGCGCGGTGCTTTGACAGCAAAGCAAACGCCATCAGCAGGCCGATCACGCAGCCGATGGCGATCGACACCAGCGCCAGTTCGAGGCCCAGACCGAGCCCCGCCAGCAAGGTGTCGAAATCGCGCCACACGGCGGCAAAATTCAACTGATAGTTCATGGTCAGCGGTACCTTGAACGGGGCGATTGATGACCGCCCCGCTCTCACGGGATCATTTGAATTCGACGGGGAAACCGATGGCTGGCGTCGGCAGATCGACACCGAACCACTGCTTGAAGGAGGCCGCGTAGGTCGGGAATTCAACGCCGGTCATGCCTTCATGCAAGACGGTATTGACGAAGTTCAGCCAGTCCTGGTCGCCGCGTTTGACAGCGCACGCGTAGGTTTGCGGGCTCCAGGCATAAGCCGGGCTGCGATAGCGCCCCTGGTTCTGCACCATCAGATACTTCACCGACGACTGATCGGTCGCAGCGGCGTCGGCACGGCCGGAGTTCACTGCCTGATACATCAGGTCCACGCTGTCGTACTGATCGACCTTGGCTTTGGGCAAGGCCTGATGCACCAGTTCTTCGGCGTACACGTTCTGCAGCACCGCCACGGTGACGCTGTCGCCGGCGGCTTTCAGGTCTTCAATTTCCTTGTACTTGCTGTTGGCCGGCAACAGCAGGCCGACACCTTCGCGGTAGTACGGCAGCGTGAATGCCACTTGCTGGGCACGGCTGGCCGTCACGGTGATGAACTGACAGCTCATGTCGACCTTGTCCGTCAGCAGGTTGGGAATCCGCGCATCGGACGACTGCACCACGAACTCGACTTTGCTTGGATCGTTGAACAACCCTTTCGCCACCATCCGCGCGATATCGATATCAAAACCCTGCAACTTGCCATCCGCTCCCTGGAAGTGCCACGGCGCATTGGTACTGCCCGTGCCCACAATCAGTTTCCCGCGGGCCAGCACGCTATCGAGCTTGCTGTCCGCTGCCTGGGCCACGCCCATGACAGCAGCCGAAGCCGCGAAAACAAAAACACACGCTTTAAATAAGGAAGGTCGGCGATGCATGGCAAGCACTCCAGGGTGATGTTTATTCCGCTATACCGGATATTGGTATGTAACAACGGAATAGACAGCAGAAAGTGTGCCACAGGATGTGGGCGGAATGTTGGGGAGATTGAAAAGTGTTTTGAATCAAACGGATGGAAAAAATACAACACCGACGTTACGAAACGCACAGGTGAACGACCGCTACCGTTGGCTACAAAGTGCGGGTACCTGGTTCACAGTTGGAGTTTTGATGGGCTAATTCGGTGCGGCGCTGCTGAGTCGGTCAGCGGGAACGCGCGGGTTTACAAGACGCTCCCGAAGTTTCCTTTTGAACTGGTCCTTCAGGTTTACTCCGAGTTTTTTCCATTCTTTCCAGGCTTTTTCTGAAAACTCCAGCTCATAGGTCATCAATCGAAACCTTTATGGTTGGATCGTTTTCCCTCTCTTTACAAAGGGCAAGCAACTCCAAGTCATCCAGGCGATTCATCATGGCTTCGTACTCTTTTGCGGGAACACAATAGAAAGCCGGATCATTGCGGTTAAGGATCGCAACAGACAAGCCACTGTCGGCAGCGACCGTTCCCATCGGATTTTTTTTCAATTCAGAAATGCTGGCCACCACTTGCGAAAGCACGATATGTGTCATGAAGTTGCTCCCTGAGAAGTGAACAAAAAGTATCACGCCACACGCTTCCGGCTTTCCGTGTTTCCTGTCGGGTTGGTCCTGTAACACGGTAAGGAGTATCCAAGGTTACGTAGGAAAACCTACCTACCTGTTATTTCTGACAGTAGACCCTTCCCTGCGCCTTCCTTTACCGTCGATGGACCGTCAATGGCCGTTGTGAAAAGGAGATTTCAATGAGCTCGAAAATCGCTCGCAAAGCGCTGGCCCCGGTCTACCGCAAGGCGCTGAGAACCTGGCGCCCGGTGATCCTGTACTTCGGCAGTGAACACTGTCCCGCCTGCGAAATGGCCGGACCGGTGTTTCGCCAGATCGCCGAGCCGTATCGGCATCACGCGCAGATCTACATGCTCAGTACCAGCGAATCCCCCCGCCACCCGGACGTCACCGGCACACCCACCGTGCTGTTTTACAAGGAGGGGAAGTTGCTGAAGAAGCTCAAGGGAATCGGCACTGAGCAAACATTGCAGGAGGACTTCGCCAGGCACATTGGCAAGGTGAAACCGGCAACGGTGAAGCGCAAACCGGTCCACGATCTGGCGTGGTTGCGCCAGACCCTGCGAAGGTTGCGCACTGTGCCTCGCGCAACCCGGCAGTTGAATCGGCGGGGTTGCTGTTAGATCGCTTTCGCGAGCAGGCTCGCTCTCACAGATAACCGTGTCTGTTTGGGTAACTCGGTCAATTGTGGGAGCGAGCCTGCTCGCGAAGCTTTTGCGCTTAGCAATTTTTGACCTGTTCGATGTACCGGATTACCGCCGCGGACTTCTCGAATCGCCGATAAATCAACGACAACCACGAACTCGCCTCGCAACCTTTGATTGCCCGGTACACCACGCCGGGCAAACCCACATGACCCACCACTGATTCGGGCACAACTGCAACGCCCTGCCCCAACGACACCAACGCAATGACCGCCACCAACCCACCCGGTTGTGCCCCCAGTTTCGGCGCGAATCCGCCCTCGGCGGCGACTTGCAAGGTGCCGCTGATTTGCTCCGGCAGGATGAACGTCTCGTTCTGCAAATGTTCCGGACCAATCTCTGGCAGGCGGCACAGCCAGGACTCGGTCGGCAGCGCCAGCACAAAGCCTTCTGCGTCCAGGCGAATGGCTTCCAGGCCTTCAGGCAGGGTCATGGGTGAGCGGACATAGCCAACATCGAAACGCCCCTCGACCACCATCATCGGCAATGACGCCATGGGACTTTCCCGTACGTTCAGGCTGACGTCAGGACACTCGCGGCTGAAGGCTTGCACCTGTTTCTGCAGCAAGCCCGAATACACCGCCGACGCCACGTAACCCAGTTCGATATGGCCAATATCCCCGCGCCCGGCACGCTGGGCGTTGTACTGAGCGTATTCGAATTGCCGCACCGTCGCCTCGGCCTCGATCAACAGCGCAGCGCCGGCCTCGGTCAGGCTGACTTCACGTGTCTGGCGCACGAACAATCGCGTGCCGAGTTCGTTCTCCATGTCCTGGATCTGTCGGGTCAAGGTCGGCGGTGCGATACCGAGTTGTTCGGCAGCGCGGGTGAAGTTGCCTTGCCGGGCAACGGCGAGGAAATAGCGAAAATGGCGAATATCCATCGTTGCGTTAGCTCAAAGGTAATGAAGTGACAAGGCGTACCTAACAAGGAAAGTAGCGACCGGCGATAAGCTGCACCGACTTTTACAGTAGAGAAACGCTGCCATGCCCGTCAAACCCAAGGTGAGCCCGCGCCTGACATTACTCACAGCCTCAGGCGTTTGCTCGCTGATCGTCCTCGACACCAACATTGTCGCCGTCACCCTGCCTACGATCGCCCGCGACCTGGGCGCAAACTTTGCCGACATCGAATGGGTGGTCAGCGCTTACATGCTGGCCTTCGCCGCTCTGTTGTTGCCGGCTGGCAGCATCGCCGACCGCTTCGGCCGGCAGAAAACCTTGCTCTGCGGGCTGGCCATTTTCATCCTCGCGTCCATCGGTTGCGGTGCCGCGCCCACTGCACTGTTCCTCGACATCGCCCGGGCAATCAAGGGTGTCGGCGCGGCCTTGCTGCTGACTTCGGCCCTCGCCTCCATTGGCCACACGTTTCACGATGAAGTGGAACGGGCCAAGGCCTGGGCGTTCTGGGGCGCGTGCATGGGGGTGGCGATGACCGCCGCGCCGACGGTCGGCGGGCTGATCACCGAATACATGGGCTGGCGCTGGATTTTCTACCTGAACCTGCCCGTCGGATTGTTCCTGATGGTGATGGTCTGGCGCGCCGTGCCGGAGTCCCGCGACACTCAGTCTGCACGCCTCGACCCCTGGGGCAGCCTGGCGTTCAGTGCGAGTTTGCTGTGCCTGATCTGGGGCCTGATCGAGGCGAACCGGATTGGCTGGAGCAACCCGCTGACCTACGCTCGGCTGATCGGTGGCGCCTTTTTGCTGGGGCTGTTCGTGGTGATTGAACGGATGCAGCGGCGGCCGATGGTCGACCTGCAACTGTTCAAGCATCCGCGCTTCATCGGCGCACTATTGGGCATGTTTGCCTACGCCGGTTGCGCCCAGGTGATGATGACCCTGCTGCCGTTCTACCTGCAAAACGGCCTGGGTTTCTCGGCCATCGCTTCAGGTCTGGGAATGTTGCCGTTTGCCCTGACCATGCTGATTTGCCCGCGCATCGGCGTACGTCTGGCGAGTCGATTTACCCCCGCCACGTTGATGGCCGCCGGTTTGACCCTGGTCGGCAGCGGCAATCTGCTCAGCGCCTGGGCGGTCAGCAGCGGCGGTTATCTGCCCTTCGCCCTGGCGATTGCCGTGACCGGCGCCGGTGCCGGGCTGCTCAACGGTGATACGCAAAAGAACATCATGGCCTGCGTGCCACGGGAGCGCACCGGCATGGCTTCAGGCATGAGCACCACCATGCGCTTCAGCGCAATCGTACTGGCCATCGGCGTGTTCGGCGCGTTGCTGTCCAGTCATACCGAGCTGTTGTTGCGTACGAGCCTGACGGCACAAGGTGCGCAATGGCTCGGCCAAACCCAGGGCATCGCCTCGCGGGTGGTGGCCGGTGACATGACGGCGGCGATGGGCCTGTTGCCGGAAACCGCGCGCACGGTGGTCGAACCGTTGGCCCGGCAAGCCTTTGTCGGTGGTTTCAGTCTGTTGCTGTGGGTCGCGGGGTTGCTGGCATTACTGGGTGCGCTGGTGGTGGGCACGCTGATGCGCAATCCGATCCCTGCCCCCTCGACTGCACCCCTCGGCGCTAAGGCTTGAACGACGCCAATACCCGCTGGGCATTCGCTTCGCAGCCCATGCCCTCGGGTCGCGCCTGAATATTGTCGATCACCTCCAACAGCTGCGCCTTGCTCTGCGCCAGGTGCAGCTGCATCTCTTCGATCTGTTCGACTTTGCGCGTAAGACCCGCGAGCAATTCGTCTTGCTTGAACTCACCGGTCGCATTGTCCGGTAACAACTGTTTCAACTCTTCCAGGCTGAACCCGGCCTGCTGGGCGCAAAGGATGATTTTCAGGGTTTGCAACGCTTGGTCGGGGTAATGCCGGTAACCGTTGGCCCGGCGTTCCACCTGCCGAATCAAACCTTGAGCCTCGTAAAACCGAATGCGCGACGCGTTCAACCCGCTTAACTGCGCCAATTCACCAATCTTCATCTCAGCCTCATTTGCCTGCTTGACATTAAAGTTAACTTTAAGCTTAGCCTCTACTCATCACTGATGAGGAGTCAAGTATGTCGCCCTTCCAAGCGTTGAATTTGCCCAACGGCCAGACCATCGGCAACCGCATCGCCAAAGCTGCGATGGAAGAAAACCTCGCTGACAGCGGGCAAGCACCTGCAGAGGCCTTGTTCCGGCTGTATCAGGTGTGGGCCGAAGGCGAAACCGGCCTGTTGCTGACCGGCAACGTGATGATCGACCGCCGCGCCATGACCGGCCCCGGCGGCGTGGTGCTCGAAGATGAGCGGCACCTTGAACGCTTTCGCCAGTGGGCAACGATTGGTCGGGCCGGTGGCGCGCAGTTCTGGATGCAGCTCAATCATCCCGGCCGTCAGACCATGGCCAATCTCGGCCAGCAAGCGTTGGCGCCTTCGGCAGTGGCGCTGGACCTGGGCGCATTCTCGAAGATGTTTGCCGAGCCCAAACCCATGAGCGAGCACGACATCGAAGACGTCATCCAACGCTTCGCCACCAGCGCGGCCCTGGCGGAAAAGGCCGGTTTCACCGGGGTGCAGATTCATGCTGCGCACGGTTATCTGATCAGCCAGTTCCTCTCGCCCTTGACCAACCGCCGAACCGACCGTTGGGGTGGTTCTCTGGAAAATCGCGCGCGCTTGTTGTTGGCGGTGGTCAGCGCCGTGCGCAAATCCGTGTCGCCGACATTTTGTGTGGCGGTGAAGCTCAACTCCGCGGATTTCCAGCGCGGCGGCTTCGATGCCGACGATGCCCGGCAAGTGATTCAGTGGCTCAACGGTCAATCGATCGATCTGCTGGAACTCTCCGGCGGCAGCTACGAAGCCCCGGCCATGCAAGGCGAGGCCCGGGATGGTCGGACCCTGGCGCGTGAAGCGTACTTTCTGGAAATGGCCGGTGAGCTGGCCAGTGTGGCGAACATGCCGGTGATGGTGACCGGCGGGATTCGACGCCTGGCGATCGTCGAACAGGTGCTCGACAGCGGCATCGCCATGGCTGGAATCGGCACAGCACTGGCGATTGAACCTCAACTGGTCAAACGCTGGCGCGAAGGTCAGAACAGTCACCCGCAACTGCCGCCGATTCGCTGGAAACGCAAACCTTTGGCAGCACTGGCGAGCATGGCCGTCGTGAAATTCCAGCTCAATCGCCTGAGCCGTGGGCGCAAGACCCGTCCCGACGTATCGGCGCTTTGGGCGTTGATTCTCGACCGCGTGTACATCGCCCGGCGGACTCGCCAGTATCGGCAGGCGATGGGAATGAAGTGATCCAATGTGGGAGCGGGCTTGCTCGCGAAAGCGGAGTGCCAGACAACATTATTGTTGACTGTAAGGCCGCCTTCGCGAGCAAGCCCGCTCCCACAAGGGGGGTGTTTACCGTCCGGAAAAACGCAATCTGGATAGCTGGCGCAAATTCCCGTCGAGGTAATAGTCATCGGTCCAGCTGTCATCCGCCGCCAACGGCTGGACCTGCTTGAGCGCGAGTTTCCGGGCGAAGTAGCGAAAGCGGTAATGCTCGTAGAACCGCAGCAGTTCCAGACCATAACGGTCTGCCAGATCGGTATCACCGCGAATGATCAGGTAGTTCTCGTCATTGCCATTGCTGGCCGCGGCACTGAGGTTGTGGCTGCCGCTGATGATCGTCGGCGCATCGCTGGTGAAGTCCGTCACCACGGCTTTGGTGTGCACCAGCAGGTTACCCTTCTGGCCTTTCATGTTCTCTCGAAGCCAGCCTTCCAGCCCGGTGTTGAGCAGCGCGGTGGCGGCGAATTCGGCGGTACGGTCGGCGTGGAAACCGGTGATACGGCTGGCGGTGTTTTGCAGGCCGTAACGCAAAATGTCGTCGTGGGGCAAAGCCGAGCAAGGCGTTCAGGATGTCGTCGGGCAAAGCGAATGCGGTGACGAACAGCACGTCTTTTTTCGCCGCGTTGATGATCTCGACAAACGCTTGCAGATCCCCTTGGCCCGAGCGGGGTGAGAAGCCGGCGAACATCGGCTGCAGCGAATCCATCGGGTTGTTTTGCGTGAGCCAGTTTCGGGTGGCATCGACATCCGCCGGGTGAGCCCAGACCTGCTCGAAGGTGTGCAGATAGCTGGCGCTGATGCGCGTGTCGTCCAGCACATGCACCACGTTGGCCTGGCGGTAAACGCCGTTGGGCGTGAAATTGGTGCTGCCGCACAGCACCGCTTCCGGCTGACGCTGCCCTGCCGCGTCGAGCCGGCTCAGCACCATGAACTTGTTGTGGAAGATGTTATGGGTGACTCGCCCGCGCTTGTTCTCTGCCGGGATTTTTTCCAGGCTGGCCTCGTTCATGGTGGTGTCTTCATCGCCCGGCTGGGCGTGATAAAGCACGCGAACGTTTACCCCACGTTCGAACGCGGCATTGACCGCATCGACAATGGCCTGCAATTCATACTCGTAGATGGCAATGTCCAGCGCCCACTGGCCATCCACCGCACGCCCGATAAACCCCAGCAAACGTCCGAGCAAACCGTTTTCCAACCATTGCCGCGGGATATCCGGCCAGGCTTCGATGGGCAGGTTCTTGTTGGCGCTGATCAGCGCGTCGAGCTCGGGAAACTTGCGCTGGAACGCCTGACTGGCCGCGACTGCGCGATTGAAGATCACGCTTTGATTATTCGGCTGCCCATTGTCGGAGGTGACCGTCACTTCCAGGAACTCACCCAGTTGCGGCGCATCAACGCTGCCGTAGGCCAGGTGGACTCGGTAATGGATCGTCATCCCCGGATTGACCGCGTAATCGGCCCAGCGAAATTTCTGTAATGGCGCGATATCGCTGGGGGTGGCATGAAACTGGGGAAAGGTATGCACCTTGCCGGGGAAGGTCAGGCTGTTGAACAGGAACAACCAGGGCTTGGGGCCTTGCTGCTTTTCGATGGCGAAACCCAAGAGGCCTTTGCGGCGGTGTTCGGCCAGGTCCATGGCCAACAGTACGCCATTGGTGCCGGCGTAGGCTTTGACGCGGAAATCGTCCTGAAGGTTGGCGGCTAGAACGCGCATGACTCACTCCTGTGATTTTTTCGGTTCACTCCATATCATCGATATGTCGATATTCGGCCTGCAACTCGGTAGCCAAGACTTTAGACCGTCCAAGCCGAATCGGCCCCCGTTCGATGTCGATCAGCAGCCCCGGACAATCAAGCGCCGGCAACATCGACCAGTCCTTCAATCGGCCATCGGTCACCAGCAACAAGCGCTGCCGTTCCGCCGGAAAACGCTTTTGCCTGACCGCCAGCCAACGCCCCGCTTCACCCAGCGCTGCCAGCAACGGCGTACCACCGCCCGCTCCCAGCCCATCAAGCCAGTCGCGCAAACCCGCGGAGGCTTTCAACCCTTGCACTTGCCATTTCGGCACATGACCACTGGCCGTGAGCAACGCCAGGCGTGCACGCTGGCGATAGGCATCGTCGAACAGTTGCGCGAGCAAGCCCTTGGCATCGCTCAACGCCTGATGGCGACGCGTCGAAGCCGAGGCGTCGACGATCACCAGCCACAGTTCGTGGGGCGAGCGGGTGCGCAGGTGAAACAACACATCGTCGCGTTGACGCGGACGACCGTTCAGCAAGGTGCCGGGCCAATTGATCGAGCCGCTGCGTGCCGCGTGACGTTTACCCTGTTTACCGTTATCCAGTCGTCCGGCGCGGGGTCTGGCATTCGCCCCCGCGTCAGATCGAGGGCGAATGCCTAGGGCTTTTTTGGCCAGCTCGGCACGTCACGGCGTGCGCCGACCGGGAGCGCTTGAGCGGGCATTTCACCCCATTGGCCCTGGCCTTCGCTCGGGTTGGCATTTTGCGTAGAGGGCGGCTGGCTTTGTTGCGGCGCTGGAGGCAATGGCTCGCGGCGGCGATGGCGCAAGGCAAACTCGGCGACGGCGTCGATGTCTTCCTCGGCGATTGCATTCGCCCCACGCCATGCCGCGTGGGCGCGCGCAGCACGCAACCAGACCAGGTCGGCCCGCAAGCCGTCGACACCGGCAGCAAAGCAGCGCTCGGTAATCTGCGCCAGCGCATGATCGTCGAGTGGGATGCTGGCCAGTGCGCTGCGTGCTTTCTGGCAACGTTCGCGCAGCGACTGCTGTTGGCGTTCCCATTCGGCGCAGAAGCTATGGGGATCGCTGTCGAAATCCAGCCGTCGCCGGATGATCTGGCCGCGTTCGGTCGGTGCAGTGTGACCACTGAGGGCGACGTTCAGGCCAAAGCGGTCGAGCAGTTGCGGACGCAGCTCACCCTCTTCCGGGTTCATGGTGCCGATCAGCACGAACTTCGCCGAATGCCGATGGGAAATGCCGTCGCGTTCGATCAGGTTGGTGCCGCTGGCGGCCACGTCCAGCAGCAGGTCCACGAGGTGATCGGGCAGCAGGTTGACTTCATCAACGTAGAGCACGCCGCCGTCAGCCTTGGCCAGTACACCAGGGGAAAACTGCGCGCGCCCCTCGCTCAGGGCGGCGTCCAGGTCGAGGGTCCCCACCAGTCGTTCTTCGGTGGCGCCGAGCGGCAAGGTGACGAATTGGCCGCTGGCGAGCAAGTCCGCCAGGCCACGGGCCAGCGTTGACTTGGCCATGCCGCGGGGGCCTTCGATGAGTACGCCGCCGATTTTCGGGTCGATGGCGGTCAGGTAGAGGGCGAGTTTGAGATCGTCGGCGCCGACCACGGCAGAAAGGGGGAAATGCGGGGTGTCGGTCATGTCAGGTCTCGTTTGTGGTCGGTAGTGTGATCGTTCCCACGCTCTGCGTGGGAATGCCTCAACGGACGCTCCGCGTTCGGCTCTGGGTGGGACGCGGAGCGTCCCGGGCTGCATTCCCACGCGGAGCGTAGGAACGATCAGCTACAGTCGGTCAACTGTCTTCTTCGATGTCCAGCAACAAATTCTCCAGCGCCTCGCGATACTCGCCCGGCGCCTTCCACATCCCCCGCTGTTGCGCCTCAAGCATCCGCTCGGTCATGTCGCGCAACGCATGCGGATTATGCTCACGAACAAAATCCCGGGTCGCCGAATCCAGCAAATAGGCATCCGCCAGTAATGCGTACTGGTGATCGTCGATCAACTGCGTTGTAGCGTCGAAGGCAAACAGGTTATCGACCGTCGCCGCCAGTTCAAACGCGCCTTTATAGCCGTGGCGCTTCACGCCGTCGATCCACTTCGGATTGGCTGCCCGCGAGCGAATCACCCGGTTCAGCTCTTCCTTCAACGTGCGGATCTTCGGCAGATCCGGCTGACTGTGATCGCCATGGTAACTGGCCGCCGCTTCACCACTGAGGCTTTCCACGGCGGCTAGCATGCCGCCCTGGAACTGGTAATAATCGTTGGAATCGAGCAAGTCGTGCTCACGGTTGTCCTGGTTTTGCAGCACCGCCTGCACCTGGCTCAGGCGCTGAGCGAACTGTTCTCGCGCCGCAGTGCCTTCGTCAGAACCGCCATAAGCGTAGCCGCCCCAGTTCAGATAAACCTCGGCCAGATCGTCACGGCTTTGCCACAGACGACCATCGATGGCGCCCTGCACGCCCGCGCCGTAAGCCCCGGGTTTGGCGCCGAAAATTCTCCAACCGGCCTGACGCTTGGCCGCGTCTTCATCCAGCCCCGATTGCATTAACGCTTCGCGCTCGGCACGCACCTTGGCGGCCAGGGGGTTGAGGTCGTCTGGCTCATCGAGCGCGGCGACCGCTTGCACGGCGGCATCGAACAGGCGGATCAGATTGGCAAAGGCATCGCGGAAGAATCCGGAGACGCGCAAGGTCACGTCCACACGCGGACGGTCCAGCAGACTCAGCGGCAGAATCTCGAAGTCGTCGACCCGCTGACTGCCCGTGGCCCAGACCGGGCGCACGCCCATCAACGCCATAGCCTGGGCAATGTCGTCGCCGCCGGTACGCATGGTCGCAGTGCCCCACACCGACAAGCCGAGCTGACGCAGGTGATCGCCGTGGTCTTGCAGGTGTCGTTCAAGAATCAGGTTGGCCGACTGGAAACCGATACGCCACGCGGTGGTGGTCGGCAGGTTACGCACGTCCACCGAGTAGAAGTTGCGCCCGGTCGGCAGCACATCGAGCCGTCCGCGACTCGGCGCACCGCTGGGGCCGGCCGGCACGAAGCGGCCGCTGAGGGCATCGAGCAGACCGCGCATTTCCGCCGGGCCGCAGGCGTCCAGCCGTGGCGCGACAACTTCGCGCAGACTGTCGATGATGGCGCTCACTTCGGTCCAACCCGCCTCCTGTGGGAGCGGGCTTGCTCGCGAAAGCGGTGGATCAGGCAAATCAATGTCGACTGACACTCCGCTTTCGCGAGCAAGCC
>NZ_JAHBDP010000065.1:0-85573 GCF_019956495.1 Pseudomonas sp. BF-B-26
GGGAGTGTCAGTCGACATCTTTGTCGCCTGACACACCGCTTTCGCGAGCAAGCCCGCTCCCACAGGAGTTGTGTGAGCAAATGCTGAGCGATCAGCTATGAACCCGGATGCACCGGCAACACCACCAACGCCTCCAACCCACCCGTCGACCGATTGCGCAGTGTCAGTACACCTCCGTGTTCCAGCACAATCGCCCGCGCCGCCGACAACCCCAAACCAACGCCCCCGGTGCTTTTGTTCCGCGAGCCTTCCAACCGGAAGAACGGCACGAACACTTGTTCAAGGCTGGCATCCGCAATCCCCGGGCCACGATCCAGCACGTTGATCCGCACCTCGCCAGCTCCGGGGATCAGTTCAATCGCCGGCTCACTGCCGTACTTGATCGCGTTATCCAGCAGATTGGTCATCACCCGCTTAAGCCCCAACGGTCGCCCGAAATACACCCACCGCAGCGGCCCACTGAAAGCAATCTCGACGCCCTGATCCCGATAATCATCCAGCAACGTTTGCAGCAGTTCCGCCAGATCAAACTGGGTCGCCGGCTCAAGCCGCGCATCATCGCGGAAGAACTCCAGCGCCGAGTTGATCATCGCCTGCATTTCATCCACGTCACGAAACAAGCGCTGCTGTTGCTCGCTGTCTTCAATGAATTCCCCCCGCAAGCGCATCCGCGTCAGGGGCGCGCGCAGGTCGTGGGAGATGGCGGCGAGCATTTGCGTGCGGTCGCGGATGAAGTGCTGCAACTGGGCCTGCATGGCATTGAACGCGAGAATCGCCTGGCGGATTTCGTGGGGGCCGAGCGGTTCGATCGGCGGTGCGCGGAAGTCCACACCGAAGCGCCGAGCGCCTTCGGCGAAGTGCTGCAAAGGCGTGGCGAGGCGCCGGGTGGCGATCAGCGCGACCAGTGCGGTGGAGATCAGCACCAGCAGGATCACGATCAGGTAGCGTGGCGTTTCGTCGAGCCCCCAACTGCGCGAGGGCGCGGAGAACATCAGCCATGTCGAATCCGATAGCTCGATCAGCAGCGCGTAATGCGCGTCCGCCGTGTGTTCCGTCCAGTCGGCCGGTTCATAGGCTTCGATGCGCCGGTCAGGGGTTTTGAGCATGGGCTGCAGAATGGTCGAGCCGATGCCGGACTTCGGATCTTCCACGGCTGGCAAATTGAGATCGTGCCTATCAGGATGCCAACTGACGGTGAAGCCGTTCTCGCTGGCGGCTTGCGCCAATGAGTTGCGCAGGGGCGCCGGGGCGGCCTCGACGACACGGGTGATGGCAGCGGCTTTTTCCAGCAAGCCGGTTTCGGTCAGCGGCGGACGCGCCCACACGCCGGCCAGTTGGATAAACAGCCCATTGAGCGCCAGTGAAATGAGCATGGCCAGGATGATCGTCAACGCGATCCAGCGCGCCACCGTATCTTGCGGCCAGTCTCGGGCGCGTATCCGCTTCAACCCGATCATCGCCGCGTCACGCTGGGCGTGAACAGGTAACCGCCATTGCGCACGGTACGAATCATCGCCGGCCGTTTGGTGTCGGACTCGAGTTTGCGCCGCAGGCGGCTGACTTGAACGTCGATGCTGCGATCGAATGCCTCATGACAATGCCCACGCGCCAGGTCCAGCAATTGCTCGCGGGTGAGGATGCGCTGGGGGTGTTCGACGAAGACCAGCAGCAAGTCAAACTCACCGGCCGACAGCGGAATCATCACGTTGTCCGGCGAGCGCAGTTCACGTCGCGTGACGTCCAGGTGCCAGTCGGCGAAGTCGATCAGCGGCCGTGGCCGTTCCTGCAATACCGGACGGCGCTCGTCCACGCGGCGCAGCACGGCGCGCACTCGCGCCAGCAGCTCACGGGCGTCGAAGGGTTTGGTCAAGTAATCGTCGGCACCCAGTTCCAGGCCGACCACCCGATCACTGAGTTCACCCATGGCGGTGAGCATGATCACCGGTATTGCGTATCGAATCCGCAGTTGCTGGCACAGGATCAGCCCGCTGTCCCCCGGCAACATCACATCAAGAATGATCAGGTCTGGCAGCTGTCGCTCGATGGCCGCCCACAGCGATGCGCCGTCGGTGGCGACTTCGACGCTGTAGCCGTGCTGCACAAAGAATTTTTTCAGTAGATCGAGAACCTCAAGGTCGTCGTCCACAATTAAAAGGCTGTTCACCGAAGGTCACTTAAGGGGCGAATGGAACCGCCATCTAAAACCATTCACGGCTGCGCGTCATTTATTTCAATCCTGCAATAAAGCGTCAGCGACGCAATAAACCAGACATCTTTGCGCAAGGCTTGGGGCCCAGCATCTCGGCGAATTCCTCCCGAGAATCGCGTCCATGTTGCCTTTCAATTGTGCTCCCTGGCTGACCCGCAACACCTCGATTGCCGTGCTGGCCGCCGGGTTGGCGGGTTGCAGCAGTCAGCCGCCGTCCACCGATGTGAGTTGCGCCGACATCGCCTATTCGGTGAACGACCCCGCCGAACCGTTCAATCGCGGGGTCTTCGCGTTCAATCAGGTGGTCGATGACTATGCCCTGGCGCCGGTCGCTCGCGGCTATCGCTACTCGCCAGATTTTTTCCAGACCGGTGTGCATAACTTTGTGGCGAACTTCGGCGAGCCCAAGGTGTTCATCAATGACCTGCTGCAAGGCAACCCGATGCGCTCGGCCAATACGCTGGGGCGTTTCGTGCTGAACACCACGGTCGGTGTAGTGGGCTTGATCGACGTCTCCGGCATGGCCGGCATCCCGCGTCACGACGCGGACTTCGGCCAGACGTTCGGCGTGTGGGGCATCGGCAACGGGCCGATCGTCGAACTGCCTTTGCTCGGCACTTCCAACAGCCGCGACGCCGTCGGCCGCGTGCTCGGTTTTGTGGTCGATCCGTTTGGCAGCAACAGCGACACCGTGGACACCTTGGCCACGATCAGCACGGTCGGCGGCTTCGTCGATGGCCGCGCAGAAGCCTTACCGCTGACCGATAGCCTGCAAAAACTGCCGGACTACTACAGCGCGTTACGCAACGTGGTCGCCGAGCATCGTGCCGCTTACGTCGCCGATGGCAAACAAGGCTCGGCGCAGACAACCAAACATCAATGCACAGGAGCACCGGCCGATGGTTTCTGAAGGCAATAGCCTGACGCTGCAACAACGGGTCATCCAGCACGACCCGGCCACTCTGCACTGTCGGGAAATTACCCTGCGCCTGTCAGAGGACTGTCGCCATCTGGTGCTCAGCCGCTACACCGAACACTATGGCCCGGCGCTGGTGCGATGGATCGAGCGTAGCCACACGGTGTCCGTGACAGACTTGTTTCGCTGGCTTGTGGCCAATGGCGAGACCGATGTAATGACGGCGGGCAGCGAGCAGTTGCCTTGACTGTCAGATTCGAGCCCGTTGCCATTCATTGACGTCAGCTGCGTTATCATCGCGCGCTTCTCTGTTTCAGAAACCCGGATGTCCATGTCTTTGCCGCTGCCTGACGATCACCAATCCCTGCCACCTGTCCTGGTCGGGCCGCTGTTGCGGCGTCTGGAGCCCACGCGGCTGGTGATGTGGCTGGTGGGGTCGCGGGCGTTGTCGCTGACGTTGCGTCTGCAAGATCGCGACGCGATCCACCTCGACGCGATTCAGTGCACAGTCATTGCGGTGGGCACCCAGGCTTTTGTTCATTTGATCGATGTGTCGCTGGACGCCGCCCTGCCCTGCGACACGTTAATCGAATACGACCTGCTGATTGACGACGCAGGCACAGGCATCGCCGATTGGGCCCCGCACTTGCTGTACGGAGACGCCCGTTGCCCCAACTTCGTCCTGCGTAAAAAGGCCGATCATCTGCTGCACGGTTCTTGCCGCAAACCTCACCACCCAGCCCCGGACGGTTTGCTGTGCGTCGATCGTTTGCTGGAAGCCGAGCCGGATGCACACAAACGCCCGGCGCTGTTGATGATGAGCGGCGATCAGGTGTATGCCGACGATGTCGCGGGGCCGATGCTGCGAGCCATCCATGCCTTGATCAAACGCTTGGGGCTGTTCGAAGAGCACCTCGAAGGCGCGGTAGTCAGCGACAGCGCCAAGCTCTACGAGCACCCCGCCAGCTACTACCATCGTGCGGATTTGTTACCGGCGCTGGAGAGCAACGAAACCCTGCGCGAGCGATTTTTCGGTGGGGCGCGTAAGCCGATTTTCACCAGCAGCAGTGCCGACAACCATCTGGTGACGTTCGCCGAAGTCATGGCCATGTACCTGCTGGTCTGGTCGCCGACACCCTGGACATTGATCGCCCCGCAACCGCCGGCGCTGACACCTGCAAGACGCGAGCGTTATACCCTTGAGCAGACGCGCATCGATGGCTTCAAGGCCGGTCTCGGAGGCGTCGCCCGAGCACTCGCGCACCTGCCGTGCCTGATGATTTTCGACGATCACGATATTACCGATGACTGGAATCTTTCCGCGCAATGGGAGGAAACGGCCTACGGCCATCCGTTCTCCAGGCGCATCATCGGCAACGCACTGCTTGCTTATATGCTGTGCCAAGGCTGGGGCAACAACCCGGATGCGTTCGGCGCGATGCTGAAGAAGGCTGTCGGATTGAGCGCCACCGGGCATGACCGCTACCTCGACAGTGACATTCAGGACGAGCTGATTGACGAACTGCTGAGATTTCAGAACTGGCATTACGTGCTGCCCACCAGCCCGGCCATCGTCGTACTCGACACCCGCACCCGGCGCTGGCGCAGCGAGATGAACCTCAAGCAGCCTTCGGGTTTGCTGGACTGGGAAGCCCTCAGCGAACTGCAACAGGAACTGCTCGATCACCCCTCGGCCATCATCGTTTCACCGGCGCCGATCTTCGGCGTCAAACTGATCGAAACCGTGCAGCGCGTCTTCAGCTGGTGCGGTTATCCCCTGCTGGTGGACGCCGAAAACTGGATGGCCCATCGCGGTGCGGCCCAGGTGATCCTGAACATTTTCCGACACTCGCGCACGCCCGGTAACTACGTGGTGCTGTCGGGCGATGTGCATTATTCCTTCGTCTACGAAGTACTGATCCGACACCGCAAGGCCGGCCCGCGCATCTGGCAGATCACCAGCAGCGGCATCAAAAACGAATTCCCGCCCGCGCTGCTGGAGTGGTTCGACCGCCTCAACCGCTGGCTCTACTCGCCGCGCTCGCCGCTGAACTGGCTGACCAAACGCCGACGTATGCGCATTGTTCCCCATGTCCCGGAACATGCTGAAGCAGGTGAACGGCTGTGGAATTCGGCGGGGATCGGGCAAGTGTTCTTTAATGAAAAAGGACAGCCGCAGGAGATCTATCAGCACAACTCAAACGGCTCGCCGAAGACGCGGATGGTTGCGCCTGACAGCGAAGACTGAACGCTGAAGGCTGATCGTTGATCGTTCCCACGCTCTGGTGGGAACGATCGGTTAACGGCCCCCTTACGTGATCGGTGTCGCTCATGAACCTCACCCGAACCCTGATCATCGGCAACTCCGGTTCCGGCAAAAGCTGGCTGGCCGAACGACTGGCCAAGCACCTGCAAGTGCCGTGGGTCGATCTCGATTCGATTCACTGGTTGTCCGACGAACACAGCATCGCCCGCCCCCGTGCCGAGGCGCTGGGCATGGCACGAGTGATGGCCAGTGAAGAGCGCTGGGTGATCGAAGGCGTTTACGGCTGGATCATCAGCGAACTCTTGCCTCGGGCGACAGCACTGATCTGGCTGTGCGTTGAAGATGAGGAATGTGTTGCCAATGTTCGTCAGCGAGAGGCGCAGCGAGACAAGAATGACGAGTTGTTGATTGCGTTGCTCGACTGGGCCGGCAGCTATCGTATGCGCGAAGATTCCAGTGGATTTGCCGCGCATGAGCAACTGTTCGAAAGGTTTGGCGGTTCGAAACTCAAGCTCAGGGATCGAACCGAAATCACAACTTTCGCGAACACCGTGTTGCAAGCCAGCTAACTCACAGTGTTTCGATCGTTCCCACGCTCCGCGTGGGAATGCCTCTTGTGACGCTCTGCGTCACGCTTTTTGGGACGCGGAGCGTCCCGGGCTGCATTCCCACGCGGAGCGTGGGAACGATCAACCACTATTGAGATAAGTCTTAGGCCGCGCTCACCGCCCGGCAAACCCCTCTGACAATCATCTCCACTTCCCGCTCATCAATCGTCAGCGGCGGCAGCAAGCGAATGGTTTTGCCCCTTGTCACGTTGATCAGCAAGCCGTGGTCCCGTGCAGCGATCAGGGTCAGGTCGCGAATCGGCTGTTTGAGTTCGATTCCAATCATTAAACCCTGGCCGCGGATCTCCAGGATGTTCGGGTCGTCCGCCAATTCGATGCGCAATCTGGCGAGCAAACGCTCGCCCTGAAGTTTGGCGTTTTCCAGCAGCCCTTGTTCTTCGATGATCTCCAGCACCGTGCAACCCACGCGGCAGGCCAGTGGATTGCCGCCGAAGGTGCTGCCGTGACTGCCGGGGGTAAAGAGATCGGCGGCTTTGCCCCGGGCCAAACAGGCGCCGATGGGAATACCGTTGCCCAGGCCTTTGGCCAAGGTCATGACGTCTGGAACGATGCCTTCGTGCTGAAAGGCAAACCACTGGCCGGTGCGGCCGATGCCGGTCTGGATTTCGTCGAGCATCAGCAGCCACGCGTGCCGCGTGCAGCGTTCGCGAATGGCTTTCAGGTAACCGGGTGGGGCCATTTGGACTCCGCTTTCACCCTGAATCGGCTCCATCAGGATCGCCACGATGCGCGGGCCGTGGGCTTGCTGCACCTTGTCCAGCGCCTTGAGGTCGCCGAATGGCACCTTGACAAAGTCCCCCGGCAACTCGTTGAAGCCCAGGCGCACGGCCGGGCCATCACTGGCGGACAAGGTGCCCAGAGTGCGGCCATGAAAGGCGTTCTCCATGACCACCACCAGCGGTTGTTCGATGCCTTTGTGCCAACCGTACAACCGAGCAAGTTTCAGCGCGGTCTCGTTGGCTTCGGCACCGGAGTTGTTGAAGAAGGCTCGCTCCATGCCCGCCAATTGCGTCAGTTTCTGCGCCAGTCGCTGTTGCCAATCGATGCTGTAGAGGTTGGAAGTGTGCAACAGCAGCCCGGCCTGTTCACTGATGGCCGAGACTATTTTCGGATGGGAGTGACCGACGTTAGTCACTGCCACGCCCGCCACCGCGTCCAGGTATTCACGACCGGCCTGATCCCACAGGCGTGTGCCCAGGCCCTTGCTGAAACTCAAGGCCAAAGGTTGGTAAGTGGTCATCAGGCAGGCGGCGGTCATGACATCAAGCTCCATCAATAGTCGGTGTTTTTGCAGTATGGTTAGCCACCTGAGCTGGATAAACGCTGCAACACTTCAATCATTTTAAAGCTGGGCTTGATAATGGATTTATTCCAGGCAATGACCGTTTACGTCAGGGTGGTGGAAACCGGCAGCATGACCGCTGCCGCTTTGCAGTGCGAAATGTCCACCACCATGGTCGGCAATCACCTGCGAGCCCTGGAGCAACGCCTGGGTGTGCGCCTGCTCAACCGTACAACGCGACGCCAGCGGTTAACGGAATTCGGCACCGCTTATTACCAGCGTTGCCTCGAAGTGCTGGGGCTGGTGGCCGATTCCGAACGGTTGGCCGAGCAGGCCCTCGACGAGCCGAGTGGAACCCTGCGCATCACCGCGCCGCTGACGTTCGGCAGCGAAAAACTGGCACCGGCCCTGAGTGAATTCGCCCTGCTGTGTCCACGCGTCAAATTGGATGTGGTCCTCACCAACCGCCGTCCGGCCCTGCTCGAAAACGGTTTCGACGTGGCGTTTCGCCTGGGCAATACCGAGGAGACCCACCTGATCGCCCGTCCACTCCTCGACTACAGCCTGACCATGTGTGCATCACCGGAGTATTTGGCGCGCAAAGGCACACCGGAAAAACCTGATGATCTGCAACACCATGATTGCCTGTCCTTTGCCTATCCGGCCGGGGATGACTGGCAGTCGGTGGAAAAGCACTGGCGCCTGACCGGTCCCGAGGGAGAAGTGGCGGTAGCGGTCAATGGGCCGATGTTGATCAACAGTTCGGCAGGACTGCATCAAGCGGCGCGAACCGGCATGGGCATCGTGGTGCTGCCTGATGCGTTGATGGAGCAGGATCTCAAGGACGGAAAACTAGTGGCATTGATGCAGAATTACTTGCCGCCAAGCCGACCGATGAACCTGATGTATGCCCAGGATCGTTACCGTTTGCCAAAACTGCGTAGTTTCGTCGACTTTGCCTTGCAGAGATGGGGCAAGCACTAGCCGACCGAATACCCCATCGACTAATCTCCTCGACGTGCGGGTCACGTAGCTATCAGGGCGACAGGGAGTGCGAAGATGGGTGAGGCGTCGAATATCGAGCCGTTGAAGTTCAATCTGTCGGATTTGAATGAAGACATGCTGCACACCATTCTGGAACTGGTCAGCGACGGCATCTGGGACTGGAACGCCAACACAGGGTTCGTCTATCGCAACCCCCGGTGGTACGAGATGCTCGGCTACCCGCCTCATTCCCTGAATAACAACGTGTTGACCTGGGAAAACGTGATCCATCCCGACGATTACCCGCAGGTCATGGCGCTGTTCGATGACTACCTGAATCAGCGCGCCCCTGGCTATCAGGCCGAGTATCGCTGCCGCATGCAGGATGGCAGCTATACCTGGATCGAAGACCGTGGCTACGTATTGGCACGCAATGCCGACGGCTCGGTGGCGCGGATGGTCGGCGCGCACCGCAGCATCGACGACAAGAAGCGCCTGTACGAAGCGCTTGAGCGACGCAACCAATCCCTTGAAGCGATCGTTGAAGAACGCACCCGAGAGTTGTCTCGCGTCAATCAGCAACTGCAAATCCAACTCGAAGAAAACCGCAAACTGGCGGAAACCGACGCTCTGACCTCAATCGCCAATCGCTATCTTCTGGAGAAAGCCCTGCCTCAGGAATGCGACCGCGCCGAACGCTTTCGACAACCGCTGTCGTTGATCGCCATGGACATCGACGACTTCAAGAACATCAACGATCACTATGGCCATGCGCTGGGCGATGCGGCATTGGTGCAGGTGGTCGAGAGCGTGAAGCACTGCGTACGCGAGGGCGATCTGCTCGCTCGTTGGGGTGGCGACGAGTTCATCCTGATCCTGCCCAATACACCACTCGCCGACGCCCGGACCCTCGCTGAACGTATCCGCCATGGCCTCGCAAGCCTGCTACCAGTGGGGGACTTTCAAGTGACCATGAGTTTTGGCGTGGTTCAGCGCTTTGAAGAAGAACAAAAGACCGGATTGCTGGCCAGGGCCGATCAGGCGCTGTATCGGTCGAAGATCGCGGGCAAGAATGTGATTTCGGGGTAAGGGCTATGCCCTTCCATTCTCACATCCCCGCCTTCACCAACACCGGTTTCTCCTGATACCGATCCGGATATAGCTTTTTCAGCTGCGCGACCTTCGGTAAATCGTTGATCACAATGTACGGATAGGTCGGGTGCTCGGTCAGAAAGTCCTGATGTTCCTCCTCGGCCGGGTAGAAACCGTTGTAGGTTTCCAGCTTGGTGACAATGGGTTTATTGAACGAATGGGCGGCGCCGAGCTGGGCGATGTAGGCCTGGGCGATGCGTTGCTGATCGCTGTTTTCCGGGAAAAGCGCCGAGCGATACTGAGTGCCGCTGTCAGGTCCCTGACGGTTGAGTTCGGTAGGGTTGTGAGCCACCGAGAAGTAGATTTGCAGCAAGGTGCCGTAGCTGACCTGACGGGGGTCGAAGGTGACTTCGACGGATTCCGCATGACCGGTATCACCACTGCTGACCCGCTCGTACTGAGCAGTGTTGGCTGCACCGCCGGCGTAACCGGAGACCGCTTTCTTCACCCCTTTGACATGCTGGAACACACCCTGGACGCCCCAGAAACAACCGCCGGCAAAGACCGCCCTTTCGCTGTCGGCCTGGGTGGTTTCGTCGAGGGTGGGGGGAGGAATGATGACCGCGTCTTCTGCCGCACCGAAGGAGAATGCCAGGCATTGGCCGATGACGCCGGCAGCGGCCAGGCTCAACAGGGTGCGACGCCAGGTGAATAGGGTTTTCATGAGGCTGATTCCTGAATGAATGGAATGACGATCAACCGAACGTAAACGCATACGCCGACACTCCGGGATCGAGAAACTCGATGCTGAAGGTCCGATCCGTTACGCCGCCGGTTTGGCGCACCAATTGGTACAAGCGTTGTTCAGTCACACTGCCGCTGCCGTCGGGCGCCACGTCAGTGCCGTGGGCATCGCCAGGGGCTTTTCCGTCAACCAACACTTTGAAGCGCACCGGTTTATGGTCAGCGCCAGGCCCCAGCACCAGGTGCAGATCGCGGGCATGGAAGCGGTAGACGATGCGACTGGCCGGCGCGCCTGAAGTCGCCCGTTCCGGGCCGACATTCCATTGACCGTCCAGGCTCCAGTCGTTGAGCGCTAATTTCGATGGAGCGCTATAGGCCGACACCTTGTCCGGCACCAGGCTGGTTTCAGGCACGAAATGCTCGGCACGCTGGTAGCCGACATAGGTTTCCGGTGATTGCACTTCGTTCATGTCCGGGGCCAGTTGAACACCCTCGGCGCTGGCATTGATCAGACCGTCCGCGACCTTCGCGGCACCTGCTTCATGCAGCAGTTGCTGGATCACCCGTTCCGATTCGGCGTACTCGCCCTCACCAAAATGGTGATAACGGATGCGACCTTGAGCGTCGGCAAAATAGTGGGCCGGCCAGTATTGGTTGTTGAAAGCTCGCCAGACCTTGAAGTCATTATCGATGGCCACCGGGTAGTTGATGCCCAGGTCCTTCATCGCTTTGGTGACATTGCCTACGTCTCGCTCGAAAGCAAACTCGGGCGCATGGACACCAATCACCACCAATCCCTGATCGCGGTACTTCTCGGCCCAAGCCTTCACATAAGGCAGCGAGCGCAGGCAGTTGATGCAGGAGTAAGTCCAGAAATCCACCAGCACGACTTTGCCTTTCAAGGCCTGCGCGGTGAGGGGTGGCGAGTTGAGCCATTGCACCGCGCCATCCAGCGGTGGAAGGTTGCCTTCAATCGGCAGTGCGCCCGGCGCTTTGTCAGCCGCTTTCATTGCACTTCCAGAGGCTGGAATCTGCGCCATCATCGCCCCGCTAACGTTCGGTGATTGGCCGGCCAGCCGTCCCACCAAAGCCTGCTCGATACCACCGGTGGACGCCGTCGAAATCCGCGCCAGAATCCCGGTGTCGAGCCCCAGGGCGATCGCCGCGACGCCGGCCAGCATTGCGGCGCCCAGACCTCGACGCAGCCACTCGCCAGCGCCGATGGAACGCTTCATCGCCGCGAAGACTTTACCGCCCAGCAGCAGCGCCACCGCGAGGGAAGTTGCGGCACCCGCGGCGTAGGCCAGCAACAACAAGGTGGTTGCGATGCTTGCCCCTTGCAACGCGGCGCCAGTCAGCAACAGCCCCAGAATCGGCCCGGCGCACGGAGCCCAGAGCAGGCCCGTGGCGACGCCGATCAGGAACGAAGCGCCGGGACGCGGCCGTGCATCGGCGCCCGCGACTTCCGATAACCGGCTGCCAGCCGCCACCAGTGGTCGGGTCAGACGCTCCGCCAATTGAGGCAGCAACAGCGTCAGCCCGAACAGTGCAACGAACAGCAACGCGAGCCAGCGACCATACTGATTGACTTGCACCACCCAACCGCCGCCCACCGCTGCCAGCGAAGCGACAAGCGCAAAGGTCAGCGCCATGCCCGCCAATAGCGGCAACCCGCTCTTCATGAACGGCTGCCCGGTGCGAGCGAAGACAAAGGGCAGCACCGGCAGGATGCACGGGCTGACAATCGTCAGCACACCACCGAGATAAGCGAGGACCAGAAGCCACATAACATCGACCTGCAAAAGTGAGTAAAAGGGAGTACCCGCGGATCAAGTCGCCTGCGGCACAAAAGTCATCGCCAGGCCGTTCATGCAGTAGCGCAAGCCGGTGGGTTTGGGCCCATCGTCGAAAACATGGCCCAAATGACCGCCACAACGCCGGCAGTGGACTTCTTCACGCAGCACCCCGAAGGAGCGGTCCTGACGAGTGGCCACAGCCTTGTCCAGCGGTGCCCAGAAGCTCGGCCAACCGGTGCGGCTGTCGAACTTGGTCGCGGAAGAAAACAGCGGCAGGTCGCAACCGGCACAGGCAAACGTACCGTCACGGTGCTCGTTGTTCAGCGGGCTGCTGTAGGCCCGTTCGGTGCCCTCTTCGCGCAGGATTTCGTACTGCTCGGCGCTGAGCATGGCGCGCCATTCGCTATCGCTGTGAGTCACCTCGAACACCTCCGCCGCGCTGGCGTCACTGACCAGCGCAGAACTGGCGGCAAATTTTGGCAATACACCGATGACCAGAGCTGCAGCGCCTAGCCCGCCGCTTGCTACGAGAAACTGTCGCCGTGAAAACATGGTCGTCTCCGAAAATTCCAGGTGCCTGTCATGGAACACAGCCTAGGCTTGGGTTGATCGCCAAATCCTCACGAGAAGTTAAACAATTCGTGATAACTCAGGCCCCGGAAAACCCGCACAATGCGCTCATTGCGCCGAAGGATTGAGCTTGATGGAACAGACCAAACGCGTCCTCGTGGTCGAGGACGACCTGCATATCGCCGACCTTATCTGCCTGCATCTACGCGATGAGCAGTTCGAGGTGGTGCACTGCGCCGACGGCGATGAAGGCATGCGCCTGCTGCAGCAAGGAAGCTGGGACGCACTGATCCTCGACCTGATGTTGCCCGGCGTCGACGGCCTGGAAATCTGCCGCCGCGCCCGCGCCATGGCCCGCTACACACCGATCATCATTACCAGTGCGCGCTCCAGCGAAGTGCACCGGATTCTCGGGCTCGAACTCGGCGCCGACGATTACCTGGCCAAACCCTTTTCGATGCTCGAACTGGTGGCCCGGGTCAAAGCGTTGTTGCGACGGGTCGACGCCATGGCCCGCAACCTGAAAATGGACGCTGGCAGCCTGATCATGGACGGCCTCTCCATCGACCCGATCACGCGTGATGTGTCCCTTGACGGCCGCCGCCTCGACCTCACCCCACGGGAGTTCGACCTGTTGTATTTCTTCGCCCGTCAGCCCGGCAAAGTGTTCTCGCGCATGGACCTGCTCAACGCCGTCTGGGGCTACAGCCATGAAGGCTACGAGCACACGGTCAACACTCACATCAACCGCCTGCGGGCAAAGATCGAAGCCGATCCGGCGCAACCGACGCGCATCCTCACGGTGTGGGGACGCGGCTACAAGTTCGCGGCCAGGGAGGTGCAACCGTGAGACTGACCCTGACTCAGCGCCTGTCGCTGGTGTTCGCCGTGTTGCTGCTGGTGTGCTGCGGCACGTCGGCCTGGATGCAGGTGCGGTCCAACAAGATGCATGAGCTGGAAGTGGTGCAAGGGTTGTCGCGGGACCTGGCCCGGCACATCGCCCATGACACCGTGCTGATGGACGCCAAAGGCCTGATGCCCGACGCCGTGCGCGACCTGTTCAGCCAACTGATGCTGGTCAATCCCAGTGTCGAGGTCTATCTGCTCGACCCCGAGGGCCGGATTGTCGGCAGTGCTGCGCCCGAGGGTCGGATACGCCGGGAGCGGGTCGATCTGGCGCCGATCCAGCGTCTGCTCAAGGGCGATGCCCTGCCGGTTCTTGGCGACGATCCGCGCAGCCTCGATGGCCGCAAAGTGTTCAGCGCCGCGCCACTGCAGGTCAATGGCAAACAGGTGGGATATCTCTATGTGGTGCTGCTGAGCGAAGAGCACGACCGCTTCGCTGAACGCGGCGCCACCAGCGCCGCCCTGAATACCGCGCTGTTGTCCATCGGGCTGGTGGCGTTGCTGTGCCTGATTGCCGGTCTCACCGCATTCGCCCTCATCACCCGACCTTTGCGCCGTTTGACCGAAACCGTCAGCCGGTTCGACATTGATGGTGCTCCGGTAACGCCGCCGGCATCCGTCCCGGTGGAAAAAGCCGCCAGCCACGATGAAATTGCCATACTCGACGCGACCTTCCGGCAGATGCAGGCGCGCCTCGGTGAGCAATGGCGTTCATTGACCCGCCAGGATCAGGAACGCCGCGAACTGGTGGCCAATATCTCCCACGACCTGCGCACACCTCTGGCCTCGCTGCACGGTTACCTGGAAACCTTGTCGCTCAAGGACACCACGTTGTCACCCGCCGACCGCCGCCGTTACCTGGGCATCGCGCTGGATCAAAGCCGCAAGGTGGGTGGTCTGGCGCAATCGCTGCTGGAACTGGTGCGCCTGGAACATGGTTTTGTGCAACCGGTGCTGGAGCGTTTCTCGCTGACCGATCTGGTGCAGGATATTTTCCAGAAATTCGAACTGACGGCCGAGGCGCGCCAGGTCGAACTGAAAGCCACCTTTGCCCCCAATGTTTCGGCGGCCTGCGCCGACCTTGGATTGATCGAGCGGGTGCTCACCAACCTGTTCGACAACGCCCTGCGCCACACCCCGCCAGGAGGAGAAATCGAGCTCGCCCTGCGTCCTCAAGGACCGTTTATCGAAGTCACCGTCAGCGACACCGGCCCCGGCATTGCCGCCGAACTGCGCGAAGGTCTGTTCCTGCGCCCATTCAACATTGGCGGCGCACGGCGTGATGGCGGACTGGGGTTGCGGATCGTGCACCGGATCCTGCAATTGCACGGCCGCGAGATCCAGCTGATTGACGTTCCCGGACGCGGCGCGACCTTCCGCTTTTCGTTGCCGGTGGATCAGCAAACGGCTGAGCAATTGGCGGTTCGGTCGATGAATCTGAATTCGCTGGGAAAATAGTCGACTGCCTGGGCCACAACAACGGCTAATATCCCGGTTCCCATTTCGGCAAGGATGCTGCGCGATGCTCAATACCCTGCAAAACACCCCATTGTGGGTTTACGCGATATTTCTGCTGCTGTGCTACTACGGCATCAAAGCCCTGTCCCCGACCCGTGAAAGCAAAACTTCATTGCTCGTCACAGCGCCGATCTTGCTGGGCTGGTCCCTGTATTCGCTGAATCTGACGCTGAATCCGCAGCTATCGGTCAGTTGCTGGTTGGCCGCCGTCATCCTGGGCAGCCTCGCGGCGTTGCTGATTTTCCCACGCAAGGGCATCGAGCTGGATGATCCGCAAACCGGCCTGATCGTGCCGGGCACAGCAAAAACACTGGTGCTGTATCTGCTGTTTTTTGCGGTGAACTATTACTTCGGCTACCAGGATGACGTTCACCCGGAAATGGCCGCCACCCTTGAGATGTCGCTGCTCAAGGCGTCGGCTTCCGGCTTTGTCTGTGGACTGATCAGCGGTCGGGCATTGAAACTTTATCGGCTGCTGCTGACACTTCAGGCAAAACGCCCCCCAATAGCCGCCAGTTAAAAGCCGCTGTGCCAAAAATGATGACCAGCCGCCTGTTCATCCGTGACAACGCCGCCTCGGTCCAATAGATTAGGCGGCCTGAAAAGGCCCAGAGCTTTCTCGCCTCCACCCAAGTTAAAAGAAGTAGTGAAATTTCAATGTCCGATTCCAATACCGCTGAATCCGTAGTCACCTTGTCGTCCAAAGCGGAATACGAAAACTCCATCAATCTTTCACAGCACGTGCCCCAGGCCAAGACCATCAGCGAGATGGTCCTGGACGCTTTCCAGTCCACCCGGGAAAGCGACCAGATTCGCGAGCTGCGCGCCGCGATTCGCCAGGCTCACGACAGCTTCGACGACGATAAAGCCTACGAATTGATGGGCGAACTCAAGCAGCTCAAGGACGCCGAGGCTGCCGACATTGCAGCCTTGGAAGACTTGAGCAGCAAATTCCCGATCAGCCGGATTCTCTCCAGCTTCAAGGACGACCCGGCATTTCAGGAATTGGTCTATGGACTCGCACTCAAAGTGCTGAACCAGACCCACCAGGCCATCAGCAACCCAAGCAGTGGCAAAAGCAAAGCGGCTCGCGCCAAGAAAGATGTCGAAGTGTTCACCATCAGCAAAGACGGCATCAGCGTGACGTTGCCGCTGCGCACCCCGCGTTCGCGACTGAACGTTGACCGTGAAGCGCTGGAGTTCCTGGGCTTCACCTTCGTCGGCGAAGGCGAAGAAGCGGAGCTGGAAAGCGAGACCTTCCTGGACAATGCAGGGGCCGAACAAGCGGTTAATCGCAAGAACATCATCACCGCACTTCAGCAGCAAACCGCGTTCGATGGCTACAGCATCGCCGCGCAGTAATACACGCCATCGATGACTGAAAGGTCCGCACTGAGATTCAGCGCGGGCCTTTCTATTACCTGCTGGTTCATCGCTAGAGCGCTGATGGCCGTATCGCCACGATCATGTCAACTTCAATGGCTGCATCTTTGGGCAGTTGATAAACGCCGATCGTAGTTCGTGTATGTTTACCGGCATCGCCCAGTACATGACTGAAAACGTCCGACGCACCGTTGGCCACTTCGCTCAAATCGACAAAATCCGCGGTGGACTTTATGTATACCGTGACGCGCAATAGCGACTTGATTTTGTCCAGCGAACCGATGGAATCAACAATCAATGCCAGACCGCGCAACGCACTGATGCGGGCAGCGTTCTGTGCATCTGTCAGCGTCAGATCCAGGCCTACCCTGCCCGGATACTGAATTTCACCATTCATCCGCGGCACCAGACCGCTGATGTAAAGCTGATCGTGATGCCGCACCAACAGCGCGTAATGCCCGCCGGCCGTATTCTCACCGTAGATGTCGTAACCGACCTCTTTTGCCAGCGCGATGAATCGTTCATCACAGGTCATGTGTTCAGTCATCTCTCCCCCCTCGATCAAAAATTGGATCCATTTTTTTTGACAGATTAGCCCAAAGATCGCGATTCCGGGGCTGGCCTATGAAAATCAGTTTGGATCAAATTGATGTCCCTTGGATTCAGCAAAGCGCCGGACGCTAGCCACTTCCTGCGTTTCAACGTGGCGCACAGCGATAACAGCCAGGTGCGTGAGCGGTTTTTCCGGTTGCTTGATAGCTGAGTTTTCCTGATAGACCGAGTTGCCCTATTCGCGAGCAAGCCCGCTCCCACACTGGATAAGTGATGCCGCCAATTTCGAGCACGACACTGCCCCCTTGTGGGAGCGGGCTTGCTCGCGAATGGGGCAACTCGGTCCACCAGAGCACACCCAATAAAAAGCCCCGCGCTTCTCTCGAAGGCGGGGCTTTTCTTTGCAGCTCTAAACCTTAAGGCGCGTACGTCAGCAACAGCTCGCTCGGCACTTTAAAGTCCAGCGACATCATCACGCTCAACGCGGTAATGGTGAAGATCGAGAACACGAACAGCTTGCGTGCCCAGACCGTGTCGTCCACTGCCTTGTAACCGGTCCAGGCCATGTACAACCAGTACATGCCCATGGCCGCGGCGACGGCGAGGTAGCTCATGCCGGCGTAGCCGCTGAAGGTCAGCATCAAGGTCGCCACGAGGAACGCCAGGATGTAGAGCAGGATGTGCTTCTTCGCCACTTCAATCCCGCGCTTCACCGGCAGCACCGGAATCGATGCAGCCAGATAATCGTTGAAGCGGAAGATCGCGATGGCGTAGGAATGCGGCATCTGCCACAGGCTGAACATCACCAGCAACGTCAGTGCGGCCATGTCGAAGCTGTTCGTCACAGCGACGTAGCCAATCACCGGCGGCATGGCGCCCGACAGACTGCCCACCAACGTGCCGTGAACCGACTTGCGCTTGAGGTACAGGCTGTAGAAGCCGACGTAGATGACGAAACCGATCACCGCGAACAACGCGGCCAACGGGTTGGCCACTTTGTACAACAGTGCAACGCCAAAAACACCCAGGACGGTCGCAAACGCCAGGGCCAGTTTCAGGGAGATCAAGCCCTGAACCAGCGCCCGGTTTTTGGTGCGTTCCATCTTCAGGTCGATGTCGCGGTCAATGCAGTTGTTGAACACGCAACCGGAAGCCACCACCAGCGACGTGCCGATCATGGCGGCCAGGAAAATGGCCAGATCGACATGCCCTTTCGAGGCCAGGAAAAATCCGCCTGCCACAGAAAGCACGTTACCGAAAATGATCCCCGGTTTGGTGATTTGGATAAAGTGCTTAAAGGACATCCGGACTTTCCTCAGTGCGCCATCATGTTGTTGTGGATGCTGAACATGATCCACAGCGACAGGCCTACCAACAGGACAATGACCAGTGCAGCGAAGACAAACGCGATCACGTTGTTACGCTGGGCAGCGGAGCGGTCCAAGTGGAGGAAGTACACCAGGTGCACCAGCACCTGGATCACTGCGAAGGCCAGTACGATCCACAGGGTCAAGGCTTTTGGCAGCGATGGGTACATCACCAGGCCGAAAGGAATGACGGTCAGGATCACCGACAGGATGAAACCGATAGCGTAAGACTTGACGCTGCCGTGGCTGGCGTCGTGGCTATCGTGGGAATGAGCGTTAGCCATTTACATAGTCCCCATCAGATAAACAACGGTGAATACGCAGATCCACACCACGTCCAGGAAGTGCCAGAACAGACTCAGGCAGCTCAGACGGGTCTTGTTGGTCGCCGTCAGGCCGTTTTTCTGCACCTGGTACATCATGATCGCCATCCAGATCAGACCGCTGGTCACGTGCAGACCGTGGGTGCCGACCAGGGTGAAGAACCCGGACAGGAAGCCGCTGCGGTTAGGACCGAAGCCCTCGGAGATCAGCATGTGGAACTCGTTGATCTCCATGCCGATGAAGCCGGCGCCGAACAGGAAGGTCATGCCCAGCCAGCCCAGTACCTGGCTCTTCTTGCCCTTGAACAACGCCAGCATGGCGAAGCCGTAGGTGATCGAACTGAACAGCAGCAGAGCGGTTTCGCCCAGTACGTACGGCAGTTCGAAGATGTCGTGGCCCGACGGGCCACCCGCTACGTTGTTAACCAGTACCGCGTACGCTGCGAAGATCGACGCAAACAGAATGCAGTCGGTCATCAGGTAGAGCCAGAAACCGAATACGGTCATCTCGCCCGAGTCGTGGTGATGGTCGTCGTGCCCATGGTCCGTGCCATGGGCGTGTCCAGCAGTGGTCACTAAGTTCGACATGGTTTAAGCCTGTTCCAACGAGGTTTCAACACGGGTGGCGGTGGCTGGAACTTTCCCGGCCGCTACCAGACGCTTGTGCTGCTCGGCTTCGATGCGCTCGATCACGTCGACCGGCACCATATAGCCCTGATCATCGCGGGCAGCGTGGATCACGAAGTAGCCCACGGTGCCAACCAGGCCAACGATGGCCAACCACCAGATGTGCCAGATCATCGCGAAACCGAACACGGTCAACAGAGCACCCATGACCACACCGGTCGCGGTGTTGTTTGGCATGTGGATCGGCTCGTACTTGGCCGGAGCCTTGTACGCGGTGCCGTTTTCCTTGGCTTCGGTGAACGGGTCGATGCCTTCTGCTTTTGGCAGTACGGCAAAGTTGTAGAACGGTGGTGGCGAGGAGGTCGACCATTCCAGGGTGTGGGCATTCCACGGGTCGCCGTGCTCGCACATGTTCTGCGGCAGCTTGCGGTCACGGATACTCACGTAGAGCTGGATCAGCTGGCAGGCGATACCCGCAGCGATCATCACCGCACCGAACATGGCAACGTACAGGTACGGTACCCACTCAGGGTTGGTGGTGGCGTTCAGACGACGGGTCATGCCCATGAAGCCCAGTGCATAGAGCGGCATGAACGCGACGAAGAAGCCCGAGATCCAGAACCAGAACGCTGCCTTGCCCCAACCTTCGTGCAGCTTGAAGCCGAACGCTTTAGGGAAGTAGAAGCCAAAGCCTGCGATGTAGCCGAATACCGCGCCGCCGATGATCACGTTGTGGAAGTGAGCGATCACGAACAGGCTGTTGTGCAGGACGAAGTCCGCACCCGGGATGGCCAGCAGTACGCCGGTCATGCCGCCGATGGCGAAAGTCACCATGAAGCCCAGGGTCCACAGAACCTGGCTGGTGAAGCGCAGACGCCCTTGGTAAATGGTGAACAGCCAGTTGAATAGCTTCACCCCCGTCGGGATCGAAATCAGCATCGTCGCCAGACCGAAGAAGGCGTTGACGCTGGCACCCGAACCCATGGTGAAGAAGTGGTGCAGCCAGACCATGAAGCCCAGGATCGAGATCGCGCCCGATGCGTAGACCATCGAGTGGTGGCCGAACAGACGCTTGCCGGTGAAGGTCGAGATGACTTCGGAGAAGATCCCGAACGCCGGCAGAATCAGGATGTAAACCTCGGGGTGACCCCAGGCCCAGAACAGGTTGACGTACATCATCGGATTGCCACCAAGTTCATTGGTGAAAATGTGGAAATCCATGTAACGGTCAAGCGTCAGCAGTGCCAGGGTAGCGGTCAGGATCGGGAACGAGGCCACGATCAGGACGTTGGCCCAGGTGCAGGTCCAGGTGAAGATCGGCATGTCCATCAGCTTCATGCCCGGGGTACGCATTTTCAGCACGGTGGCCAGGAAGTTGACCCCCGTCAGCGTCGTACCCAACCCGGATAGCTGTAGCGCCCAGATGTAGTAATCCATCCCCACGCCCGGGCTGTATTGCAGGCCCGACAGCGGCGGATAGGCAACCCAACCGGTCTTGGCGAATTCGCCGACGCCCAGGGACAGGTTGATCAGCACCACGCCCGACACCAGCAGCCAGAAGCTCAGGGAGTTCAGGAACGGGAAGGCAACGTCACGTGCGCCGATCTGCAGCGGCACTGCAAGGTTCATCAGGCCGGTGAAGAATGGCATCGCCATGAAGATGATCATGATCACACCGTGAGCGGTGAAGATCTGGTCATAGTGTTCAGGCGGCAGGTAGCCAGGCGAACCCTCGGTGGCCATGGCCAACTGGGTACGCATCATGATGGCGTCGGCAAAGCCACGCAGCAGCATGACCATGGCAACGACGATGTACATCACGCCGATTTTCTTGTGGTCGACCGAGGTCAGCCACTCGGACCACAGGTAGGTCCACTTCTTGAAATAGGTGATTGCAGCGAACAGCGCCAGACCACCGATCGCGATCATGGCGATGGTTATCATCACGATCGGTTCGTGGAACGGGACCGCTTCCCAACTTAATTTACCAAACATCGTTTACTCCTCTGCCCCGGCAGCTGAATGCGAACTCATGTCCATCCCTTCCATGGCGGCCATTTCGTGCTCTTTCTTCTCGTGGTGCATCGGCTTGCCCGGATTCATACCTTCGTACTTGTCGACGATGATCTGGAACAGGTTCGGCGTGACCGAGGAGTAGAGCTCGACTGGGTTGTTCTGGCTTGGCTTGGAAAGGGCTTCGTATTCAGCTTTTTCAAGCTGTTTAGGTGCCTTTTTGACTTCGCTGACCCAGGCGTCGAAATCTTCCTGAGAGGTGGCGATAGCTTTGAATTTCATGCCGGTGAAACCAGCGCCGCTGTAGTTGGCGGAGATACCGTCCATTTCAGCGTTCTGGTTGGCGATCAGGTGCAGTTTGGTCTGCATGCCGGCCATTGCGTAGATCTGGCCGCCCAGGGCCGGGATGAAGAACGAGTTCATCACGGAGTCGGAAGTGATCTTGAAGTTGATCGGCGTGTGCGCCGGGAACACGATCTTGTTGACGGTGGCGATGCCTTGCTCCGGATAGATGAACATCCACTTCCAGTCCAGCGCGACGACTTCAATGGTGATCGGCTTGACGTCGGATTCCAGCGGCTTGTAAGGATCCAGCGCGTGGGTCGACTTGTAGGTGACATAACCCAGGGCAATGATGATCAGCACGGGAACAGCCCACACCGCGATTTCGATCTTGGTGGAGTGCGACCATTTCGGCGTGTAGACGGCGTCGGTGTTGGACGCGCGGTATTTCCAGGCGAACAGGAAGGTCATGATGATGACCGGAACCACGACCAACAGCATCAGCAGCGTTGCGGTGATGATCAGGTTTCGCTCGTCCAGGCCGACCTGGCCCTTGGGATCGAGCAAGGTCATGTTGCAGCCTGACAGCAGCAACGTGCCGATCAGCGGCAATAAGCCTAGTAGTCTGGGGTACCTGTTTTTACTCATCTCACGACCTCTAAAGCAGCTTGCGCAATGCAGTTGGGTTTTGATCGCCAACACTTCACCCTGCCAAGGGTTGGCATTTTTCTTGGATTGAATAAGTGGCTGCCCGTCGCGCGTCAGACGCTGTTCGACAAATCCTGGGCCAGCGTTGAGTTCTTATTCGAATTCGTGGTCAAAGGCCTTGTTACAGACCAATTCCATTTGGTGCGGATAGTTGGAAGGCACCGACACCTGGGAGTCGCATGAAGCCAAAGAGCCTCTCGACGCCCTATTCCTGCTCAGGGATGAGCAGTGCCGGGAATTCAGTGCGGGCGATTGTAGATATGTAACGTTTTATAAACCATGTCTCATCCCGAAATAATTTTTATCCATTCCAGCAACAATCATTAACGGTATTTGCAAAAGTCCGCCATGGTATCGAAATTCATTCTCAACAAAAACACCAAAAACTGTAGGTCTACCTTAGGCAGTTCAGACAGTATCGAAGGCTTTGCGCCCTCCTTCGACCCTGCCAAAGCCCCCATGTGACAAGGGCTTCGCCAATTCGCCAGGGCCTGTTAAAACTGCCTGTTCGGGATTTTTGAGACTGAAGTTTCCGGACACTGAACCAGGCCGATTTTGTTGCGTAGTCATGTACCAATTCGGCGCCCTGAAATGCCTTGCGACACTCCTGCTGTGACAACATGTCGCACACGTGCCGCACCCATACTTGTCGCGCATCAAGGTCATTTCACCCGCGCCCTGAAATGCAAAACGCCCCGGCCCCCTCAACGAGGGCCGGGGCGTTTTTTTGTGTGGCAGCGATGCGTCGGATGACTTCAGCGCAGCGCTTTACGGTTACGCAACGTGAGCAGCGGCACCAGCACCACGACCAGCACAAAGGCTAGCAGCGCCCACTGTGCAAGCGACAGACCGAGAATCGGCGGGTACGGAGTGGAGCAAAAGCCGTCGACCTGGAAGCCCAGCGGGAAGATCTTCGCCAGTGGCAAATCGTCGACAATCGGTTGCAGTACATCGATGCCGCAGCTGACCGCCGGATAGAACTGGGTATAGACGTGATGCCCGGCCACCCCGACGCCTGCCAGGGCGCAGATCACCACCAGGGTTTCAAATACCGTGATGCTGCGGCGGGTGCGCATGGCCGCACCGATGAACGCGAAGAGCGCGATCAGCAGCAACGCATAACGTTGCAGGATGCACAGCGGGCATGGCGCTTCACCCAGAACAATTTGCATGTACAGCGCGCCACCGATCAGCGCCAGGCAGATGATGCCCAGCAACACCAGATATCGCCGCTCACGGCCCAACCGCATCGTTTCCTCGCTCATTGCGTTTCCCTTCTAAATATCGATTGCCCAGAAGTCTACACGCTGGCCCTGACCTTTGAGAGTCCGGCGCGCGCAGCGGGGTATCGGGGAATAGACGACGAGCCGGTTAAGAAGGGATTAAATTCGGCTTATTTCCAGAGATTGCATGATTCCGCGACCGTATCGCCAGCAGGCTGGCTCCCACTTTGGAATGCATTCACAGGCTGGCCCATTTTGGAATGCATTCACGGGCTGGCCCACTTTGGAATGCATTCAACTGTGGGAGCCAGCCTGCTGGCGATGCGATTGATCAGTCGCCGTAGATATCAGACTTGAAGTACTTCTCTGAAATCTTCTGGTACTCGCCGCTGGCGCGAATACCGTCGATGGCCGTGTTCAGCTCGGAGACCAACTCGGTGTTGCCCTTGCGCACCGCAATCCCGGCGCCCTCGCCCACGTATTTCGGATCCTTGAGCTCCGGCCCGACAAAGGCATACCCCTTGCCTCGCGGCATCGTCAGGAAGTCATTCAGTGGGATGGTGTCGGCAAAAATGGCGTCGAGGCGACCGGCCGCCAGATCCATATAGATCTCTTCGTTGTTGCCGTAGCGCTTGACGTTGATACCTTTCGGTTCAAAAACCTCAGTGGCGTAACGGTCAGTGGTGGTTGCGCGCTGCACGCCGACCGTCTTGCCCTTGAGGCTGGCGTACTGATCATCCACGACCGCGCCGTCCTTCATCACCAGTCGCGATGAGGTGAAATAGTACTTGTGGGTGAAATCCACCGACTTCTTACGGTCTTCGTTGATGGTCATGGACGACAGCGCCATGTCGATTTTCTTCACTTTAAGGGAAGGAATCAGACCGTCGAACTCACCTTCGACCCAGACGCACTTGACCTTCATCTGCGCGCACAGGGCATTGCCGATGTCATAGTCGAACCCGACAATCTCACCTTTATCGGTTTTGGACGCGAACGGTGGATAAGCCGCTTCGATGCCGATGCGCAGGGTTTTATCGGCGGCGAACAGGGAACTGCACGCCAACAGGCTCAGAGCCAGACCGGTGATGAGGGGGAATTTCTTCATATTCGTTCTCTCGCGGGTTGTTGTTGGTTTGGCAAGACAGAAGAAAGAGCAGAAACGGGGGAAACGCTTTTTTGTACTTATAAATCCATACTGGACTTTTATGTATAAGCCGTCAATCAGGGCGATCGAGGATGTGTGGGCCGGTGGTCGGGCGGTGGGTCATGAGGATTTTTGGTGTTGCTGATGACCTCTTCGCGAGCAGGCTCGCTCCCACAGGGAATCTATGTCGTACACAGCATTTGTGTACATGGAGATCAAATGTGGGAGCGGGCTTGCTCGCGAAGGCGGACGGACAGTCAATGAAGAACTGACTGGCTGTTTACTGCTTCCAGCGATCCGCCGCCGCATGATCGCTGTCCCGCCCTTCAACCCAACGCGACCCGTCAGGGGTGTTTTCTTTCTTCCAGAACGGAGCGCGGGTTTTCAGGTAGTCCATGACAAAGGCGCAGGCGTCGAACGCGGCCTGTCGGTGGGCGCTGGCGGCGCCGACAAACACAATCGGCTCACCCGGTTCCAGCGCGCCGATGCGATGCAGCACTTCAAGCTTGAGCAGAGGCCAGCGCTGCTCGGCCTCTGTGGATATCTTGGCGAGGGCTTTTTCGGTCATGCCCGGGTAGTGCTCAAGGAACATCCCGGCGACGTCGAGTCCGTCATTGAAGTCGCGAACATAGCCGACAAAACTCACCACCGCACCAACGCCCACATTGGCGGCGTGCATGGCATTGACTTCAGCACCCGGATCGAACGCCGTGGATTGCACGCGAATCGCCATGGCTCAGCCTCCGGTCACGGTCGGGAAAAATGCCACTTCATCGCCCTCTCTCACCGGCTCATCGAGCTGACACAGGTCTTCGTTGCGGGCGCACATCAAGTTTTGCTCGCTCAACACTTCGGCACCGTCACGCTGGGCCAGCAGCGCACGCACATCGTCGACCGTAGCGAAATCACCTTCAACCTTCACCGAGTCCACGCCGAGCGCCTCACGGTAACGGGCAAAAAACTTCACGGTGACGTTCATGGTTGATCCGCCTGGAAATGGCCGCTCTTGCCGCCGAGCTTCTCAAGCAGGCGCACGCTTTCAATGGTCATGCCGCGATCCACGGCTTTGCACATGTCGTAGATAGTCAGCGCCGCGACGCTGGCGGCGGTCAGGGCTTCCATCTCTACACCGGTCTGCCCGGACAACTTGCAGCGCGCGACAATGCGCACGGTGTCATCGCCTTCGGCACTGAGCTCGACCTTGACGCCGGTGAGCAGCAACGGATGGCACAGAGGGATCAGATCGCTGGTTTTCTTCGCCGCCTGAATGCCGGCGATACGCGCCACGGCGAACACATCACCCTTGGGGTGACCGCCGCTGACGATCATCTGCAGGGTTTCGGGCAGCATGCGCACAAGCGCTTGGGCCGTTGCTTCACGGAACGTCACGGCTTTTTCAGTGACGTCGACCATATGGGCGCGACCTTGGGAATCGAGATGAGTCAGCACAGGGATACTCCTGATCAGAAGCCCCGATTGTAAACCTGTGGGTCAAAATTCCGCACGTTTGATTATCGGATCAACACAACCCCTTGTGGGAGCGGGCTTGCTCGCGAAAGCGGAGTGTCAGCCACATCAATATTGACTGAAACGACGCCTTCGCGAGCAAGCCCGCTCCCACAAGGGATTTGTGTGGGCATAAAAAACCGGGCGACTTTGAGGTCGCCCGGTTCTTGGGTGAAGGGTTTACAAATGCGATTCGGCGTATTCGGCCAGAATCGAACGCGGCACCCCTTGCAGGGTGATGTGCACACCGTTGGGGAAATCCTTGAAGCGCTCTGTCAGGTACGTCAGCCCGGAACTGGTCGCGGACAGGTAAGGGGTGTCGATCTGCGCCAGGTTACCCAGGCACACCACTTTGGAACCGGCGCCGGCACGGGTGATGATGGTTTTCATCTGGTGCGGCGTTAGGTTCTGGCATTCATCGATCAGGATCAGACTCTGCTGGAAGCTGCGGCCTCGAATGTAGTTGAGGGATTTGAACTGCAACGGCACTTTGCTGAGGATGTAATCGACACTGCCATGGGTGTTTTCGTCATCCATGTGCAAGGCTTCGAGGTTATCGGTGATGGCGCCCAGCCAAGGCTCCATTTTTTCCGCTTCAGTGCCGGGCAGGAAGCCGATCTCCTGGTCCAGGCCCTGCACGCTACGGGTCGCGATGATCCGGCGATAACGTTTGCTGACCATGGTCTGCTCGATCGCCGCCGCCAGTGCGAGGATGGTTTTACCGGAACCTGCTGCTCCGGTCAGATTGACCAGGTGGATATCCGGGTCGAGCAAGGCGTACAGCGCCAGGCTTTGATAGATGTCACGTGGTTTCAGGCCCCAGGCTTCCTGGTGCAACAGGGGTTCCTGATGCAGGTCGAGAATCAGCAGCTTGTCTTCCTCGATCTCCTTGATCCAGCCGACAAAGCCCTGTTCATCGATGATGAACTCGTTGACGTGTACTGCTGGCAGGTTGTCGATCAGCTGCACCTGGTGCCAGGTGCGGCCATGGTCCTGACGGGTATCGACATTCCTCACGCGGTCCCAGAAGGAGCCGGTCATGTTGTGATAACCGTTGGGCAGCAGCGACACGTCGTCGACCAGCTGGTCGGTGCTGTAGTCCTCGGCCGCGATCCCGCAAGCCCGGGCCTTGAGGCGCATGTTGATGTCTTTGGTGACCAGCACCACGGGCAGCTTTGGTTCGCGTGCGTGCAGGTCGATCAACTGGTTGATGATGATGTTGTCGTTCAGGTGCTCGGGCAGAATGAGGTTCGGTTCTGCACGCTTGCTCATCAGAATTGACAGCAAACCCTTCGGTCCGCTTTTGCCACGCTGGATCGGGACGCCGAGCTCGACGTCTTCAGGACTGGCATCGCCCAGGGTCTTGTCGATCAGACGAATCGCCTGACGGCATTCCGCAGCCACGCTGTGATGCCCGCTCTTGAGCTTGTCGAGCTCTTCAAGCACGGTCATCGGGATGGCGACGTGGTGTTCTTCGAAGTTAAGCAGGGCGTTTGGATCGTGAATCAATACGTTGGTATCGAGTACATAAAGGATTGGCTGGTTGGAGGAAGAATTACGTCCGTGATCATCCATACTCGGTCACCTTTGTGGGAGCCAGTCGACGCAATACCGTTACAGTGCTGCGCCTCGAAGTGGCCACCGAATTCACCTGCGAGGAGTCAAGTGAACTGCACACAAATTGGGGTCTTGGAAGACGCCACCTGTCTGCAGGTTTCGGCGGTCTGTCTTCGTAATACTCCAAAACCTGTGACAGAAAAAAGTACTTTGACGTTTTTTTGAAGTTTATTTTTCAGAGTGACCAATAGCACTAGGCGGATTGCCATCACCCCGTTAAAGTCGGAAGTCCGCCTGCACCGAATTCTCGTCCAAAACCACCCCTCCCCCAATGTTTACGGCCTTTCGTCGTTTTCAGCGAAACGCGTCCTGACAGTCTTCCCAGCCGATTCCGCTTTGCGCCGTTTGCGTGATGAGCCAGGGCATCGCCGTTTTCAGCGCATCCTGCTTCACGTTGAAGTTGATCACCCCGTGGCGCCACAACAACATCAGGCTCAACACCCGTTGCGCGCTCTGATTGGCTTTCAGCTTGCCCGCGCCGTCCTGGGCATCGATATCCCACAGCGCCACCTGCAAACCCTGGGATTTGAAGAATCCTTCAGCATCGGACCGACGCTGACCGTCGGGCGGCCGAAACAACGGCACGTAGTTCTCGGGCAGTTTGTTTTTGACCAGTTCGGCGCTGCGTCGCACCGAATCCTGCCAGTCCTGCCAGTGGCTGTGTGAGCGAAATTCCCAACCTTGCACGCCAATGCACTGCTTCGAGTACGTCGCTTGCAGGCTGGCTACCGAACGATCGGCCAGACGGGCCTGGATGTCCTTGCCGAGAACGAAGAACGTGCCACTCATGTTCGACTTGCGCAGGTATTCCGTGGCCCAGGCTGTGTTATCCGGCGCGGTATTGGCGGCGCTGTCGAAGGTCAGCAAAAACAGCCGGTCATGCATTTGATCGCCGTTGCGCTCATAGTCGCCAAAACGATCGACTTCGCTGCTGGTTTGCGGAAACAGCGCTGCCTTGCGCAATTGCTCGTCCAGGTACTGGGCGTGGAACAGTCGGCTCGGCTCGGCCCACTTTATGTAGTAGCTCTCATCGCTGACCTGAAACTTGGCGGCTTGCTGGCGCAGGGTGTCCATGTCCTCGACCAGGAAACAGAAGGAAGCATCCTGATCGCAGCTCTGCTGGGCGTAGTTGTAGTTGGTCAGCAGCCTCTGCCACATGCGCTGGCGCAGATTGTTGATCGATTCCAGATTGACCGTACGCAACCCCAGGCGCTGGGCCAGGCTCACTTCATCCAGGGATTCGCTGGCCAACAGGACGCGAGAAAACATGAGGATCTCGGCCCGTGACGCCACATCAAACAGGGTCGGGCTGTTGAGCTGTTCAGGCCAGGTGCTGCGATCAAGCGTCGCCACATCGCCCGACGCCGCCATGGCACCAAAGCTCAACAGCCAGGCCGAGAATAGAAAAACGATACGCAATGGGATGTCTCCATAACAAAACCCGCGCGGCACTATAGCTGATCGCAGCCACATTCCCGCAGCACCGCGACCCACTGTGGGAGCAGGCTTGGTCCGGGCGGCGTTCCGACGAAAGCGGTGGGTCAGGCGCCATCGATGTTGAATGTGCCGCCGCCTTCGCGAGCAAGCCCGCTCCCACAGGGATTGCCGATTACCGCCGATCATCACCTATGGACTTGATAGCTGGAGTCAACAAGGACAACCCCCTAGAATCGCCCCCACGATTAAAGGAGACGACTTCATGCTGATGGTGATTTCCCCCGCCAAGACCCTCGATTACGAAACACCGCCGGCGACCCAGCGCTTCACCCAGCCACAATATCTCGACCATTCCCAGGAGCTGATCCTGCAATTGCGCGAGCTGGCCCCAGCGCAGATCAGCGAGTTGATGCACGTCTCCGACAAGATCGGCGGGCTCAACGCCGCGCGTTTCGGCAGCTGGACGCCCGCGTTCACTGCGCAAAACGCCAAGCAGGCGCTGCTTGCCTTCAAGGGCGACGTCTACACCGGGTTGAATGCTCAAACCTTCAGCGAGGCCGATTTCGATTACGCCCAGCAGCACTTGCGCATGTTGTCCGGCCTGTACGGCCTGCTGCGCCCACTGGACCTGATGCAGCCGTATCGACTGGAGATGGGCACCAAACTGGCGAATGCCCGTGGCAAGGACTTGTATGCCTTCTGGGGCACACGGATCAGCGAATGGTTGAATGAAGCCCTGGCCGATCAAGGCGATGACGTGCTGCTGAACCTGGCCTCCAACGAGTACTTCTCGGCAGTCAAACGCAACGCCCTGAACGCGCGCATCATCAATACCGAATTCAAGGACCTGAAGAACGGCCAGTACAAGATCATCAGCTTCTACGCGAAAAAGGCCCGCGGCATGATGAGTCGTTTCGTCATTGAAGAGCGCATCAACGACCCGCAAGCCCTCAAGCAGTTCGATGCCCAAGGTTATCGCTACAGCGCCGAGCAGTCGAAACCGGACAATCTGGTGTTCCTGCGCGATCACGCCCCCGAGTAAGCACCCGGTTGGCGCACGCCTCATCAACGGGTCGTGCGCCACGTCCATCGTCCAACAATTCCCCGCCCCATTCGTCACCTTACTGACGTCAAAAATCCATCACCCGATTTTCTAACTTTAGTTTCACTCGACTTTGTTGAAATTTTTCAGTAGTGGCACTGAAATTTTTTATCGGTAGTGGCACATAACTATCTAACCCGACAATAAGCCTATATATCAAGGGCGAAACGGGTGCTGCTATCAATATGGAAGCAGTGCCATCTTTTTCTATATTTCAAGAAATTTCAGAATTCGCGATGGGCGGACCGGAACTATGTCCAAATGCGTCGCTCATACCACCGGTAACCATTCTCTCTGAGCTTGTACGAGATGACTTACGCAGAGAAGAGATTCACATAGCAAAGTTGTCACATTAACTTCTGCTTACTGATCCCTGATTTGGGCAACACATGAAGGACAGGAGATAAACATCAGAAATATCCCCTACAAGGCCAAGGCTGCGCCCCTATAAACGTGCTCACCTGAGCACCCAACCGCTTGATTTACGGGCTTCTGGCCTGGCATTGAGCGCGCAAGACCTTTGCACGAATGTCTTCTGATTAGAAGACCTGCTGCATAACAGGGCACGCCATAACAATAAAAGCCTAGTTGCGCACATCTTGAGTGCACTTATTTAGACACTCGGAACTTATATGCCTGCACGCGGCATTGTGACGCCTTTAAGGCGCACTTCCGAGTGCACTTCGACCGCTGAACACCATTAACTCCGGCCATGTAATGGCTTGATAAACACAGAGGTAATTGCGATGCGCATCAGCATATTTGGTTTGGGTTACGTCGGCGCAGTATGTGCCGGTTGCCTGTCTGCACGGGGCCATGACGTCGTTGGCGTCGATGTTGCCAAAGACAAAATCGATATGATCAACGCCGGTAAATCGCCGATCGTTGAACCGGGTCTGGGCGAGCTTCTGCAGAAGGGTATCGAGACGGGCAAATTGCGCGGCACGACCAACTTCGCCGAGGCGATTCGCGACACCGACCTGTCGATGATCTGCGTCGGCACGCCGAGCAAGAAGAACGGCGACCTGGAACTGAACTACATCGAAGCTGTGTGCCGCGAGATCGGTTTTGTCCTGCGTGACAAGACCACCCGTCACACCATCGTGGTTCGCAGCACCGTACTGCCAGGCACTGTGGCAAACGTAGTGATCCCGATCCTCGAAGACTGCTCCGGCAAGAAGGCCGGCGTCGACTTCGGCGTTGCAGTGAACCCTGAGTTCCTGCGTGAAAGCACCGCGATCGCCGACTACGACCTGCCGCCAATGACCGTCATCGGCGAGTTCGACAAGGCTTCGGGTGACGTTCTGCAATCGCTGTACGAAGAACTCGACGCTCCGATCATCCGCAAGGACATCGCAGTGGCCGAGATGATCAAGTACACCTGCAACGTGTGGCACGCCACCAAGGTGACCTTCGCCAACGAGATCGGCAACATCGCCAAGGCTGTCGGCGTCGATGGTCGCGAAGTGATGGAAGTGGTTTGCCAGGACAAGACGCTGAACCTGTCCCAGTACTACATGCGCCCTGGTTTCGCATTCGGCGGTTCCTGCCTGCCGAAGGACGTTCGCGCCCTGACCTACCGCGCCGGTTCCCTGGACGTGGAAGCACCACTGCTCAACTCGCTGATGCGCAGTAACGAGTCCCAGGTGCAGAACGCTTTCGACATCGTCTCCAGCCACGGCAAACGCAAAGTCGCCCTGCTGGGTCTGAGCTTCAAGGCCGGTACTGACGACCTGCGCGAAAGCCCGCTGGTTGATCTGGCGGAAATGCTGATCGGCAAGGGTTACGACCTGAGCATCTACGACACCAACGTCGAATACGCCCGTGTCCACGGTGCGAACAAGGATTACATCGAGTCGAAGATCCCTCACGTCTCGTCCTTGCTCAACTCCGATTTCGACGACGTGATCAACAACTCCGACGTGATCATCCTTGGCAACCGTGACGAGAAATTCCGCGCCCTGGCGCAGAACGCTCCACACGGCAAGCAAGTGATCGACCTGGTCGGCTTCATGTCCCAGGCCACCAGCGTAAGTGGCCGGACCGAAGGCATCTGCTGGTAATGCGGTCGTAGGAGCTGTCGAGTGAAACGAGGCTGCGATCTTTCCAGGTCCACTTGAGTTTCAAGCGAAAGATCAAAAGATCGCAGGCTTCGCCAGCTCCTACAGGATTTCTGGCGTCATCCAGACCGGATGTCGCCAGTTTTCGTAAGCCTGCCTTAACCCCATCGGGCCACCCCACAGGCTCGCCCGAGATAGAGACGGATGCAGATTATGCACAGGCTAAAGCACGGCCTACTTCAGGCCGCCGGTTGGCTGTTTTACTTAAGTATTTTGATGGGCATCGCCATGGCGTTGCCTGCGTCCACGTTCGACTCCGAGTCGAAGGACTTCATCTTCCTGATCGGTATCGTCGGTATCTGGCGCTACTCGATGGGTGCCACGCACTTTTTGCGCGGCATGCTGTTTCTGTACGTGGTCTACCCGCACCTGCGGCGCAAAGTGCGCAAGCTGGGTAAAGCGGCAGACCCGTCCCATGTGTTTCTGATGGTCACCAGTTTTCGTATCGACGCGCTGACCACCGCCCAGGTCTACGCCTCGGTAATTCGCGAAGCGATCGACTGCGGACTGCCAACCACCATGGTCTGCTCCATCGTGGAAATGTCCGATGAGAAGCTGGTGAAAAGCCTTTGGGTCAAAATGAACCCACCGGCTCGCGTCAAGCTCGACTTCGTGCGCATTCCCGGCACCGGCAAGCGTGATGGCCTGGCCTACGGTTTCCGCGCCATCTCCCGCCACCTGCCGGACGACCGCGCAGTGGTTGCAGTGATCGATGGCGACACCGTGCTCGCCGAAGGCGTCGTGCTCAAGACCGTGCCGTGGTTCCAGCTGTTCGGCAATGTCGGCGGCCTGACTACCAACGAGTTCTGCGAAGTGCGCGGCGGCTACATCATGAGCGAGTGGCACAAACTGCGATTCGCCCAGCGCCACATCAACATGTGCTCGATGGCCCTGTCCAAGCGCGTGCTGACCATGACCGGGCGGATGTCGGTATTCCGCGCCACTGTGGTGACCAACCCGGAATTCATCGCCGACGTGGAAAGCGACTCGCTGCAACACTGGCGCCTGGGTCGCTTCAAGTTCCTCACCGGTGATGACAAGTCGAGCTGGTTCAGCTTGATGCGCATGGGCTACGACACGTTTTATGTGCCGGACGCCGCCATTCATACCGTGGAACACCCGCCGGAAAAAAGCTTCATCAAGGCCAGCCGCAAACTGATGTTCCGCTGGTACGGCAACAACCTGCGGCAGAACTCCCGCGCCTTGGGCCTGGGGATGAAACGTCTCGGCCTGTTCACCTCGGTGGTGCTGTTTGACCAGCGTGTGTCGATGTGGACGTCGCTGCTGGGCCTGACCGTCGCGCTCATCGCCAGCTTCAAGTACGGCATCGCGTTCATCCTGGTTTACCTGCTGTGGATCGGCATTACCCGCCTGATCCTGACCGTGCTGCTGTCTTTGTCCGGTCACACGATCGGCCCGGCCTACCCGGTGATTCTCTATTACAACCAGATCATCGGCGCGCTGGTGAAGATCTACGTGTTCTTCCGCCTCGACCGACAGTCCTGGAGTCGCCAGCCCACTTCCCTGACCCGTGATCTCGCCAGCTTTCAAGGTTGGTTCAACACTTGGTCGTCTCGGACCATGACCTTCTCAGCCGGCAGCATTTTTGTTGCTGTGCTGCTGATGATGGTCTGACCGAACTCGCCTGAATTAACTAGGAAATCGCCCATATGAATACCGCCGTCAACGCCAACGTAGTGCATGAATCAGAAGCCCAGCGCCAACACGCCCGAGTAAAAATTCCGGCCAAGCTGCGTTTCTTCGGTCCTGACCGGACCCCGGTCGAAGCTCGGGTCATCGACCTCTCCGCTGGCGGCCTGGCTTTCAACGCCGGTCAGCTGCCACTGAAGATCGGCGACGTGTACAAGGCTCGCCTGCAGTTCGTCATCGATAACCTCGGCCTGGCCATGGACGTCGAGTTACTGGTGCGCTCCCACGACCGCGAAACCGGCCGTACCGGTTGCCAGTTCCAGAACCTCGAATCCCAGGACATTTCCACCCTGCGCCACCTGATCACTTCTCACCTGGCCGGCGACATCGTCACCATGGGTGAAGTGCTGGCCACCCTGCAACGCGACAACTTCACCAAGGCGCGCAAGACCAAGGATGGCGGCCACGGCATGACCCCGTTCGGTCGTCTGCGTGCAGTGACCTTCAGCTTGGCGATCTTCCTCGTCGGTCTGACGGCATTCGGCTTCATCTTCAAGTCGGTGTACGGCATGTACTTCATCAGCCACGCCCAGGCCGGTCTGGTCAGCGTGGCGGGCATGAACATCACCATGCCGCGCGATGGCACGGTGCAGAGCCTGATCAAGCCCGACGGCGTTGCCGCCAAGGGCGCGCCGCTCGCGACCTTCAGCACCAGCATGCTCGATGTGCTCAAGGGCCATCTTGACGACAATCAATTGCAACCAGCCAAGGTTGAAGAACTGTTCGGCAAGCAAATGACCGGCACCCTGACGTCGCCGTGCGATTGCACCGTAGCGCAGCAAATGGTCGCCAACGGTCAGTACGCCAGCAAAGGTGACGTGATCTTCCAACTGGTGCCGCGTAACAGCGAAGCCAACGTTGAAGCGCGCTTCTCCTATCGCCAGTTCGCCGACGTGTTGCCAGGCAGCTCGGTCAGCTTCCAGATCGCCGGCGAAGACAAAACCCGCTCCGGCACGATCGTCAGCAGCACCAGCCTGAAAAGCGCCGACCTGTCGTCCGACATCCGCGTGATGATCAAGCCTGACGAGCCGCTGGACAGCAAATTCGCCGGTCGCCCGGTTGAAGTCAACGCCACCCGTGGTCCGAACCTGAACTGGCTGATCGACAAAGCCATGGCCGCCGGTCGTTAAAAACAAGAGGACATGCCCGTGACTAGCCCACTCAGAATCCTGCCAGTCCCGCTGACTCTGGCCATGGCAATCGCCCTGGCCGGATGCGCCGGCCTGCCCGACCAGCGTCTGGCCAACGAAGCCCTCAAGCGCGGTGATACCACGCTGGCGGCGCAGAATTACCAGCAACTGGCAGACCTGGGCTACAGCGAAGCACAGGTTGGCCTCGCCGATATCCAGGTCGACAGCCATGACCCGGCGCAGATCAAGAAAGCCGAGGCGACTTATCGCGCCGCGGCCAGCGTCTCGCCGCGAGCTCAGGCTCGCCTGGGTCGTCTGCTGGTGGCCAAACCCGGCTCCACCGAAGCCGAACAGCACGAAGCCGAAGGCCTGTTGAAAAAAGCCTCGGCCAATGGTGAAGGCAACACCCTGATCCCGCTGGCGATGCTGTACCTGCAATACCCGCACAGTTTCCCGAACGTCAATGCACAACAGCAGATCAGCCAATGGCGCGCCGAAGGCAAGCCGGAAGCGGGCCTGGCCCAAGTGCTGCTCTATCGCACCCAGGGCACTTACGACCAGCACCTGGACGAAGTGGAATCGATCTGCAAAGCCGCGTTGAACACCACCGACATCTGCTACGTCGAACTGGCCACGGTCTATCAGAAAAAAGCCCAGCCAGAGAAACAGGCCGAGCTGATCAAGCAAATGCAAGCCGCTCAGGCTCGCGGCGCGGTTTCCGCCCAGCGGGTGGACAGCGTGGCTCGCGTACTGGGCGATGCATCCCTGGGCACGACCGACGAGAAAACCGCCCAGTCGCTGCTCGAAGGCATCGCACCCGGCTACCCCGCTTCCTGGGTCAGCCTGGCGCAATTGCTCTACGACTTCCCGGAACTGGGTGACGTCGACACGATGATGAAGTACCTGGACAACGGCCGCGCCGCCGACCAGCCGCGCGCGGAACTGCTGCTGGGCAAGCTCTACTACGAAGGCAAAATGGTGCCGGCCGACGCGAAGGTCGCCGAAGAACACTTCAAGAAAGCCGTCGACAGAGAAGTGGCCGCCGATTACTACCTCGGCCAGATCTACCGTCGCGGTTACCTGGGCAAGGTCTATCCGCAAAAAGCGCTGGATCACCTGCTCAAGGCTGCGCGTAACGGCCAGAACAGCGCCGACTTCGCCATTGCCCAACTGTTCTCCCAAGGCAAGGGCACCCGGCCCGACCCACTTAACGCTTATGTCTTCAGCCAATTGGCCAAGGCCCAGAACACCCCGCAAGCCACCGAGCTTGCGCAAACACTCGAAACCCAACTGCCGCCTGCCCAGCTCGCCGAGGCCCAACGCCTGTTGAAACAAGAACAGGCCGTTCGTGGTGCCTTGAGTCAGAACACGCTGGAACTGCATGCCCTGGAAGAAGAAGACGGCGAGGAATCCCTATGAAGTTGAATCCATTCGTTAAGGCCGGTATTGGCCTGTCATTCGCCCTGCTGTGGTCGTGCCCGACCCTGGCGGCCCTGACTGAAAGCAAGAACTACGGCCTTGACGTGAAAGTCACTGCCCAGTCCGAAGACGACACTGACCTCGGTACGGCGAGCGGCGGCGACGTCAACGGCGTCGGCCTCGACCTGCGTCCATGGGTCTACGGCGAGAGCGGCGCGTGGAGCGGCTATGCCATGGGGCAGGCGGTGACGTCCACCGACATCATCGAGACGGACACCTTGCAACAGTCCGACAGCGACGGCACCCAGAGCACCGACAGCGGTGGTCGCAAGAGCAAGAAAAACTACCTGGCGATGCGTGAGTTCTGGGTCGGCTACAGAGGCCTGACGCCGTACCCCGGCGAGATGCTCAAGCTCGGTCGCCAGCGCCTGCACAATGACGATGGCCAATGGCGCGACACCAACATCGAAGCCCTGAACTGGACCTTCGACACCACCCTGTTGCGCGCCAACGCCGGTGTTGCCGAACGCTTCAGCGAGTACCGCACCGACCTCACAGAACTCGCGCCCAAGGACAAGGATCGCCTGCACGCTTTCGCCGATGCGGCGTACCAGTGGACCCCGGGCAACTGGGTCGGCATTCGCGGTCATCACACCCACGATGACGGCAAGCTCGACTACGCGCAGCCGGGTGTTCCCACCGATTCCCTGGACAAAAAACAGAATGGCGACATCAGCTGGATAGGCCTTACCGCCGACAGCGATGCCTACAACTGGCGCAACACCAACACCGTCAACTACTGGGGCAGCGTGACCGGTATGAGCGGCGACCGCGACAAGGTCAACCCGCTCAACGCCGATGGCACCGCTCCAGCACAAGCCAAAACCAGTGGCAATGTAGATGGCTGGGCCACTGACCTGGGCGTGCGTCTGCGCCTCGATCCGCAATGGCAAGTCGGTGCAGCCTATGCCCGTGCCAGCGCCGAATACGAACAGAACGGCCTGGAAAGCAACCGCTCGAACTACACCGGTACTCGCTCGCGGGTTCACCGTTTCGGCGAAGCCTTCCGTGGCGAAATGCAAAACATGCAGACCGCCACTCTGTTCGGTTCGTGGATGCTCAACGACGAATACGACGCCAGCGTGATCTACCACAAATTCTGGCGCGTAGACGGCAACAAGCCTGTCGGCAGCAACGGCATCAACGCCGTCGAGAACAACACCGACGACGCGACCGGCGCAATTCTGTCCAGCACGTCCCTGCCGCTGGAAGATGGCAACAAAGACCTCGGTCAGGAAATGGACGTGGTCGTCACCAAGTACTTCAAGCAAGGCCTGCTGCCCGCCTCCTTGAGCCAGTCGATCGATGAGCCTTCGGCCCTGGTGCGGTTGCGTGGCGGTGTGTTCAAGCCCGGCGATGCGTATGGCAAAGGCGTCGACTCCTACATGCACCGTGCGTTTATCGACGTGATCTGGCGCTTCTGATGCGAACCGCTAAGGGAGTTCCTGACATGAACAGTCCGAAGAGAGGCTCGATAACCTTGCTGGCCGGCGCGATGTTGCTGGCCAGCACGGCAGCCTTCGCCACAGTGGAGCCGGCCTCGCCCGTTCAAAAAGGGCAACCGGCGACCATTGCAAAAGGGTTGCAACAAGCCAAGACCTACACCGTCAGCAGCGCCCCGACCGCGCCGCTGGAGCTGGCCAAGCCGAAACTGCCGGACACCTCCGGCTATACCGCCGAAGCCATCGCCGCGAAAGTCGTGCGCACCAAGCCCGGCAAAATCAGCATGCGCCGGATGATGCAGGAAAACGCCCTGAAGGACTTCATTGGCGGCGATAACAAGATGGCCGAATGGGTCGTGCGCCAGCACGGTATCCCGCAGGCGATTTTCATCGACGACGGCTACATGAACCTCAAGGATCTGGTCAAGAAAGTACCCAAGCAGTACTTCAGCGAAACCTCGCCGGGTGTATTCCTGGCGAAGCTGCCGATCGTGGTGGGTGAGAAAGGCATCCTGGAAATCGACAAGCAGACCCAGGAACTGCGCCTGTCCCAAGAGAGCGGTTCGTTCCTGGTCAACGACGGCCAGCTATTCGTGCGCGATACCAAAATCACTGGCTGGAGCGAGAAGGCAAACGGCCCGTCGGCCTTCAAGTCGCCGAAGGAATTCCGTCCGTTCCTGCTGTCCTGGGGCGGCACCCAGACCTACATCGCCAACAGCAAGATCGCCAGTTTCGGCTACGCCAACAGTAAGTCCTACGGCGTGAGTATTTCCCAGTACACGCCGAACATGGCCAAGGTGCTCAAGCGCCCTGAACCGAGCGGCTGGATCGTCGGTTCCGAGTTCTCGGACATGTGGTACGGCTTCTACTGCTACGAAACCCGCGACTTCGTGGTCAAGGGCAACACCTACAAAGACAACATCGTCTACGGCATTGACCCGCATGACCGTTCCCACGGTCTGATCATTGCCGACAACACGGTGTTCGGTACCAAGAAGAAGCACGGGATCATTATTTCCCGTGAAGTGAACGACAGCTTCATCTTCAACAACCGCAGCTACGACAACAAGTTGTCGGGCCTGGTGATCGACCGTAACAGCGTCAACAACCTGATCGCCTACAACGAGATCTACAAGAACCACACTGACGGCATCACCCTCTACGAGAGTGCCGACAACCTGATCTACGGCAACAAGGTGATCAGCAACCAACGCCACGGCATCCGGATTCGTAACAGCGTGAACATCCGCCTCTACGAAAACCTGTCCATGGCCAACGGCCTGACCGGCATCTACGGGCACATCAAGGACCTGAGCGACACCGACCGGGACATCAAGCTCGACCCGTTCGATGCCGAGGTGTCCCTGATCGTGGTCGGCGGCGAACTGGCCGGCAACGGCAGCGGCCCGCTGTCCATCGACTCGCCGTTGAGCGTGGAGTTGTATCGCGTGTCCATGCTCGCGCCGACCAAATCCAGCGGCATCAGCTTCTCGGGGATTCTCGGCGAACGCCAGGATGAAATTCTCGACCTACTGGTGCGCCAGCAGAAAGCCGTGCTGATCGACCCTGTCGAACGCCAGACCAAAGTACGGGACTGAGGATAATTTTATGCACCCACACTTGATCAAATTACTCAGCCTGTCGGCCCTGACCGCCGGCATTCTCGCGGCCAGCGCTGGCGCTCGTGCCGATGAAGCCAAAGCACCAACCTTCAACGCCGAACCGTGCTGCAACCTGTGTCCGGAAGCCCACGACGCGAAGAACTACACCACGCGTTACCAGCAAAACTTCACCACGCTGGTGCAGGCTCAGGGCGATTGGCTGTTCCGTACGCAAGAAGACTTGCGCACCGAATTCGACACCACGCCCGCCGGCTACAAGCGCATGAAAGAACTGCACGATGCGTTCAAGAGCAAAGGCATTGAACTGGTCATCGTTTACCAGCCGACCCGTGGTCTGGTGAACCGCAACAAGCTCAACCCGGAAGAGAAGGCCAAGTACGATTTCGACAAGGCCTTGAGGAACTACAAGGCCATGCTCGGGCGTTTCGCCGCCATGGGCTACACCGTGCCGGACCTGTCGCCGCTGACCAACGAGTCGCTGCCTGAAACTCTGCCGGCCCACGATTTCTACTTCCAGGGCGACCAACACTGGACGCCGTATGGCGCCCAGCGCACGGCGAAAATCGTCGGTGAGCAAATCAAGAAAATGCCGGCCTTTGCCGACGTGCCGAAACGCGAATTCGAGAGCCATAAGTCGGGTCGCATGGGCAAGAACGGAACGTTGCACAAGATGGCCGGTCAACTCTGTGGCACCAGCTACGCGATCCAGTACATGGATCAGTTCACCACCGAGCCCAAGGGTGAAGCAGGCGATGGCGATCTGTTCAGTGATTCCGGTAATCCGGAGATCACCCTGGTCGGCACCAGCCACAGTGGCAAGAACTACAACTTCGCCGGTTTCCTCGAAGAGGCCATCGGCGCCGACATCCTCAACGTAGCGTTCCCCGGCGGTGGCCTGGAAGGTTCGATGCTGCAGTACCTGGGCAGCGAAGAGTTCCAGAAGAAGCCACCGAAGATTCTGATCTGGGAATTCTCGCCGCTCTATCGCCTCGACCAGGAGACCATCTACCGCCAGATGATGGCGCTGCTGGACAACGGTTGCGAAGGAAAGGATGCACAGATGACCGGCAGCACCACGTTGAAACCGGGCAAGAACGAATTGATGGTCAACAGCAAGAACCTGAACCTGCAGAACAGCGGTCACCAGGTTGATATCCGCTTCGCCGATCCGTCGGTGAAAACTCTGCAAGCCACCCTCTGGTACATGAACGGCCGCCACGAGGACATCAAGATCGAAAAACCGGAAACCTCCGACACTGACGGGCGTTTCGCCTTTGAGTTGCGCACGGACGAAGACTGGGCCTCGCAGAATCTGCTGGCCGTCGAAGTCCAGGGCCCTGAAGCAGGTGCCGCGGGACAGAAAGTCGAAGCGAAAATCTGCAAACGCAACGTGTTCCCTGGCACTGGGCAGCGTACCGCTCAGGCCGGGCAGTGAGGCAATCTCTTATGACATGCATGCAAACCCGAACTTTGAAAAGATTGATCGCACCGTCCCTGTTGAGCCTGGCCATGTTTGCCGGTGCGACTCAGGCCGCCGCGCCACTGCGCCCGCCACAGGGGTACTTCGCGCCGATTGAAAAAGTCAAAACCGGCGACAAGAGCGAAGGCTGTGATGCGATGCCGACGCCGTACACCGGCTCGCTGCAATTTCGCAGCAAATACGAAGGTTCCGACAAGGCCCGTTCGACCCTGAACGAGGTCTCGGAAAAAGCCTTTCGCGACAGCACCGCCGACATCACCAAACTGGAACGCGGCACCAGCAAGCGCGTGATGCAGTTCATGCGTGACGGTCGTCCGGAACAACTTGAATGCACGCTGAACTGGTTGACCGCCTGGGCCAAGGCCGATGCGTTAATGTCCAAGGACTTCAACCACACCGGCAAGTCGATGCGCAAATGGGCCTTGGGCAGCATGGCGTCTTCGTACATTCGCCTGAAGTTTTCCGACTCCCATCCGTTGGCGAATCATCCGCAAGAATCGCAGTTGATTGAAGCCTGGTTCAACAAGTTGGCCGATCAGGTAGTCAGCGACTGGGACAACTTGCCGCTGGAACAAACCAACAACCATTCGTACTGGGCCGCCTGGTCGGTGATGGCAACGTCCATCGCCACCAACCGTCGCGACCTGTTCGACTGGTCGGTGAAGGAATTCAAGGTCGGCGCCAATCAAATCGACGCCCAGGGTTATCTGCCCAACGAACTCAAGCGCCAGCAACGCGCCCTCGCCTACCACAACTACGCCCTGCCGCCGCTCGCGATGATCGCCAGTTTCGCTCAGGTCAACGGTGTGGACTTGCGTCAGGAAAACAACGGCGCATTGAAACGCCTGGGTGATCGAGTGCTCGCGGGCGTCAAAGACCCGGACGAATTCGAGCAGAAGAACGGTAAGGAACAGGACATGACCGACCTGAAGGTCGACTCGAAATTCGCCTGGCTCGAACCGTTCTGCTCGCTCTACACCTGCTCGCCGGATGTGCTCGAGAAAAAGCACGAAATGCAGCCATTCAAGACTTTCCGCCTCGGGGGTGACCTGACCAAGGTCTACGACCCGGCGAATGAGAAGGGCAAAAAAGGTTCCTAGAGCCAAACGCAACCCCCCTGTGGGAGCGGGCTTGCTCGCGAATGCGGTCTGACATTCACCATTGATGTCGACTGACACTCCGCTTTCGCGAGCAAGCCCGCTCCCACAGGGTCAGTGCAAGACATGAGTTTTTATGTGATGTGTCCCCCGGTTTTTCGATGGGGGGTTTGGGGGGGCTGCGGCCCTTGACTGTTGGTTAAACATGGAGAGACCGGGATGGTATTTTCATCCAACGTGTTCCTGTTTTTGTTCTTGCCGATCTTTCTCGGCATGTACTACTTAAGCGGAATACGCTATCGCAACCTGCTGCTGCTGATCGCCAGCTACGTGTTCTATGCCTGGTGGCGTGTGGACTTCCTTGCGCTGTTCGCAGCCGTCACGCTGTGGAACTACTGGATCGGCCTCAAAGTCGGTGCCGCAGGCGTTCGGACCAAACCGGCACAACGCTGGTTGCTCCTGGGCGTGGCCGTCGACCTGTGCATTCTCGGCTACTTCAAGTACGCCAACTTCGGCGTCGACAGCATCAACGCGATGATGACCTCCGTCGGTCTGTCGCCGTTCATCCTGACCCACGTACTGTTGCCGATCGGGATCTCGTTCTACATCTTCGAGTCCATCAGCTACATCATCGACGTCTACCGTGGTGACACGCCGGCGACCCGCAACCTGATCGACTTTGCCGCTTTCGTGGCGATCTTCCCGCACCTGATCGCCGGTCCGGTGTTGCGCTTCCGCGATCTCGCCGACCAGTTCAACAACCGCACCCACACCCTCGACAAATTCTCCGAAGGCTGCACGCGGTTCATGCAGGGCTTCATCAAGAAGGTCTTCATCGCCGACACCCTGGCGGTCGTGGCCGACCATTGCTTCGCCTTGCAGAACCCGACCACGGGCGATGCCTGGCTCGGCGCGCTGGCCTACACCGCGCAGCTGTATTTCGACTTCTCCGGTTACAGCGACATGGCCATCGGTCTGGGCTTGATGATGGGTTTCCGCTTCATGGAAAACTTCAAACAGCCGTACATCAGCCAGTCGATCACCGAGTTCTGGCGTCGCTGGCACATCAGCCTGTCGACCTGGTTGCGTGACTACCTGTACATCACGCTGGGCGGTAACCGTAAAGGTACGCTGATGACCTATCGCAACCTGTTCCTGACCATGCTGCTCGGTGGTCTGTGGCACGGCGCGAACATCACCTACATCGTCTGGGGCGCCTGGCACGGCATGTGGCTGGCGATCGAAAAAGCCCTGGGCCTGAACACCTCGCCGCGCAGCATCAACCCGATCCGCTGGGCGCTGACCTTCCTGCTCGTGGTCATGGGCTGGGTGATCTTCCGCTCGGAAAACCTGCACGTCGCCGCTCGTATGTACGGCGCGATGTTCAGCTTCGGCGAATGGTCACTGTCGGAACTCAACGCGGCCAGCCTCACCGGCCTGCAAGTAGCGACTCTGGTGGTGGCTTACATGACCCTGGCGTTCTTCGGCATTCGTGACTTCTACACCAACCTGCCGCCTGAGAAGACCAAGCCTGTTGTGAACGTCGAGGCCGATGGCCCGGCTGCCGCGACCCCTGGAATGATCAAAGCCGTACCGGGCGACAACCCGGGCAGCATCCACCAGCCTGGCTACACCGTCGGCGTTGAAGCGACTGTGCAACCGGCCTACTGGACTGCCGACTGGCCTCGTTACGTGATGCGCACGCTGGTACTGGTGCTGTTCATCGCCTCGATTTTCAAACTCTCGGCGCAAAGCTTCTCGCCGTTCCTTTACTTCCAGTTCTGAGGGATCTGACTATGACCCGCTCATTACGCATCCTCTACATCGGCCTGTTCATGGTGACGCTGTTAGTCCTGGGCCTGTGGTCCACGCGCAGTTTCTTCGGCTTCAGCACCTCGGCCGAAACGACGGTGCTCAACGGCCGCTGGACCAAAGCCGTGGAGACGCACTACGACGACGAGTTCCCGATCAAGCGCCTGGGTACCAACCTTTGGGCTGCGCTGGATTTCAAACTGTTCAACGAAGGTCGTCCGGGCGTCGTGCTCGGCCGCGATCAATGGTTGTACAGCGATGAGGAATTCAACCCGATCGTCAACGAAGAGCTGAACCTGCAAGGCAACTACGCGCTGGTTGAAGGCGTGCGCCAGGAGCTGAAAGCCAAAGGCGTGAAACTGGTCATGGCGATCGTGCCGGCCAAGACTCGCCTGTACCCGGAACACCTGGGTGAAGTGAAGCCTTCGAGCATCCACGCCAACCTCTATGAGGACTTCCACGCTCATGTGGCGGCCAACAAGATCCTCGCTCCCGACCTGTTCGGCCCGATGCTGAAGGCCAAGCTGGACGGTCAGCAAGTGTTCCTGCGCACCGACACTCACTGGACCCCGGAAGGCGCGCAAATTGCTGCCGAGGCCCTGGCCAAAACCATCGCCGAAAAAGCCCCGCTGAGCGGCGAGCCGCAACACTTCGTCACTGAACCTGCGGAGAAGGTGACTCACAAGGGCGACCTGCGGTTGTTCCTGCCGCTGGACCCGCTGTTCGAAAACCTGATGCCCAAGACTGAGCCGTTGCAGAAGCGCAACACCGTTGCGGCGCAAGACCAGGCTGGCGGTGATGACGCCTTGTTCGCCAACACTGAAGTGCCGGTGGCCCTGATCGGCACCAGCTACAGCGCCAACCCCAACTGGAACTTCGTCGGTGCGCTGAAACAAGCGCTGAACAGCGACGTGGTCAATTACGCCGAAGACGGCCACGGCCCGATTCTGCCGATGCTCAGCTACCTGAAAAGCGATGCTTTCAAGAACAGCCCGCCACAAGTGCTGATCTGGGAGTTTCCTGAACGTTATCTGCCTGTGAACAACGAAATCGGTGACGCCGACCCGCAGTGGGTCGCAGAGCTCAAAGAAGCCGGCGCTCGCCAACAAAACGTAGCCGCAAACACTAAATCCGAGACGCCCGACCGGGCGCAAAACTGAAAGAGAGGTACACCATGACTTTCACTACTACTCCTCGCCGTCTCGCCAAGACCTTCGCACTCGTTGCAGGCATGAGCGTTCTGTCGATGTCCGCCTTCGCTGGCGACGCCGCACTCTACGGCCCGACTGCACCGAAAGGTTCGAGCTTCGTACGTGTCTACAACGCCGGTAACGCTGAAGTCAGCGCCACCGTCGGCACCACCAACCTGGCCGAAGTCGCGCCGCTGTCCAGCACTGACTTCAGCTTCATGCCGGGCGGCGACTACAGCGCCAAGATCGGTAGCCAGTCCCTGCCGGTGAAACTGGCCGGTGATCACTATTACACCCTGGTCAACAACGCCAGCGGCGCACCGCAACTGATCGAAGAACCGCCGTTCAAGAACAAGCAGAAATCCCTGGTTCGCGTGCAGAACCTCAGCGACAAGGCCCTGACCCTGAAAACCGCTGACGGCAAGACCGAAGTGGTCCCGACCGTGGCCGCCAAGGGCCGTGGCGAACGTGAAATCAACCCGGTCAAGGTCAGCCTGGCGCTATACGATGGCGACAAGAAAGTCGGCGACGTGAAACCGGTTGCCCTGGAACGCGGTGAAGCCGCCGTGCTGTATGTGACCGGCAGCGGCAGCAGCCTGGCGCCAGTCTGGGTAAAACGCCCGGTTTCGACGCGCTAACACATTTGCCCGGTTGACCCACATCCCTGTGGGAGCCGGGCTTGCTCGCGAAGACGGTTTCACATTCAACGATAAAGTTGGCTGACCCACCGCTTTCGCGAGCAAGCCCGCTCCCACAAGGAACCGAGGCGTCAATTGGGACACGGAATAAGAACAAGAGTGAAACGACAGAACGCAGTAGCTCTGACCCATACGATTTTCAAGGAGTAACAACATGATTCCGGTGATCTTGTCAGGTGGTAGTGGCTCACGTCTTTGGCCGCTTTCGCGTAAGCAATTCCCTAAGCAATTCCTCGCCCTGACCGGCGAACAAACACTGTTCCAGCAAACCCTGGAACGCCTGGTGTTCGAAGGCATGGACACCCCCATCGTGGTCTGCAACAAGGAACACCGTTTCATCGTCAACGAGCAACTGGCCGCCCGTAAACTGGACGTGCAGCGCGTCCTGATGGAACCGTTCGGCCGCAACACCGCGCCAGCCGTGGCCTTGACCGCGATGATGCTGGTCAACGAAGGTCGCGACGAGTTGATGCTGGTGCTGCCAGCCGACCACGTGCTGGAAGACCAGAAAGCCCTGCAACGTGCGCTGGCCCTGGCCACGGTCGCTGCAGAAAACGGCGAAATGGTGCTGTTCGGTGTACCGGCCACCAAACCGGAAACCGGCTACGGCTACATCAAGTCGGCCAATGATTCGCTGCTGCCGGAAGGCGTCAGCCGCGTTTCGCACTTCGTTGAAAAACCGGACGTGAAGCGCGCCACCGAGTTCGTCGAGTCCGGCGGTTACTTCTGGAACAGCGGCATGTTCCTGTTCCGTGCCAGCCGTTTCCTCGAAGAGCTGAAAAAGCACGATCCGGACATCTACGACACCTGCCTGCTGACCCTGGAACGTAGCGAGCAGGATGCCGACACCGTCGACATCGACTCCGCCACCTTCGCTTGCTGCCCGGACAATTCCATCGACTACTCGGTGATGGAAAAAACCCAGCGCGCCTGCGTAGTGCCGCTGACCGCGGGCTGGAGCGATGTCGGTTGCTGGGCGTCGTTGTGGGAAGTGAATGAAAAAGACGCCAACGGCAACGTCACCAAAGGCGATGTGGTCATCCAGGACAGCAAAAACTGCATGATCCACGGCAACGGTAAACTGGTGTCGGTGATCGGCCTGGAAAACATCGTGGTCGTCGAAACCAAGGACGCCATGATGATCGCCCACAAGGACAAGGTCCAAGGCGTGAAACAGATGGTCAACACCCTCAACGAGCTGGGCCGCAGTGAAACCCAGACGCACTGCGAAGTCTATCGTCCGTGGGGTTCCTACGACTCGGTGGACATGGGCGGCCGCTTCCAGGTCAAGCGCATCTCGGTCAAACCGGGCGCGTGCCTGTCGCTGCAAATGCACCACCACCGCGCCGAACACTGGATCGTGGTTAGCGGCACTGCTGAAGTGACCTGCGACGAAAACGTGTTCCTGCTCACTGAAAACCAGTCGACCTACATCCCGATCGCCTCGGTCCACCGCTTGCGCAATCCGGGCAAGATCTCGCTGGAAATCATCGAAGTGCAATCGGGCAGCTACCTGGGTGAAGACGATATCGAGCGGTTTGAAGATATCTACGGTCGCTCCAACCCGATCGAACGCGGCGTGTCGGTGAAAACCATCGCGCAGTAAGCGTTCAGCAAAACAAGAAGCCCTCATCCAGCCCGCTGCGTTTTCCCTATCCGCAGCGGGTTGGGTGGGGGCTTTTTTATCCCGTCCATTTGGCGCCCGATCTCGAGGCAATGGCCGCTGATCGTGGGTTGATCGCTAGAGTAGATATTTTTACCACCTTGCTGGTCTTGTTTATCCTGTTCAAAGACTTGAGTGTCAGAAAGTTGCCCACGCCTCGCACATTTGAGATGTTTTTCGATATCACCCCGGCGTCCACAGCCATTTTCAGTTCGTCTGGCTTCAGCTGAGAGGCGGGGTTTGCCACCAAAAACTCCACCTTTGCCTCAGTATCATTACTGGCCGCCCCCTTATTCATCGTGGTGGAAATCGCGGCGATTGCGTAGGTTTGCCTGGCTCCGGCAGATTTCAGCTTGTCCTCTTTTTTCAGAATCGCAAAGAACCTGTACTCGAGTATTTTTTTTGGCCCGTCACTTCTTGAGTCCGGCTCGATAATCCGAGGCTTCTGAAAATCCGACTGCGCCAAGTTCAGCATCGTAGATGAGATCGACTCTCCAAGCTCAAGATTCATCTGGGCCTCTCCCGATTTGCCCGGAAACATCCTCGATACATGTTTGAACACGCGTTTGTACTCCTGCAAGCTACGTTTCAGCTCATCTTTGCCAACGGAGTACTTAATGTCCACGCCCACTTCCACCGCTTTGAATTCGGAGCTGGTTTTAAACGCCTTGGTTTTATCGTCAAACACCGCGACTTTTGCGACCATTGACTTGGCCTTCAATCCCATCCGCTGAAGCGTCCCGATATTGATTTCGTAGTCCCCTACTTCATCATGTTGCAAGCCGGATGGATCAATGAACGTCATCGGGTTGTTCAGCACCATCGAGAACAGATTCAATCCATCAATATCCCCCGCAGGATCGGGATTCAACCAACGCTGCAACCACGGTAGGTAGTACCGAAACCCGTAGTAATAAAGCCCCGTCGCATCCCGTTCCTTGCCCGAATAGCGAACGGTTTTGTAATCCCCATCGGTGTCGCTCGGGCCGGCAGACCAGGCGGTTGTACCAAACGGATGATACGTTTCCCGACTGATGACTCGTGCATCATCGGCGAGCTCCAGCGTGCAGGAACTCAGATGATCCACCAGGCTGTAACGGTACTGATCGTTGGTCACGCCGGACGGCGGATCGGTTTCCCAATGCAATACCCGAACACTGTTGAGCCCGGCCTGCGCGGTGATGACCTGTAGCACCTTCCCAGTGCCGCTGTCGGTGCGCAATTCAAGTCCCGGCAAGTAACGCACTTCAGCCACCACGGTTCGGGCATTGGTGTTCAGTGAGCGGATTTTGCGCACGCGCTGGCTACCGCCATCGTAGACATAGGACTCTTGATCATTGCGCCCCGACTCTCGTTCCACCGGGCTGATCGATTGCAACTGGTTCCGCAGGTCCCACCTCAGGAACCTTCCCTGATCCAGCTCCAGACAATTGCCCTTGGCATCGAACGCAGCAGCGATTTCCTCTTCGGTGGGCGGCACGCCGTTGCGCCAGGGCAGGCAGCGGTTGCTGTATCGCGCCGCCTTCAGTTCTCGCCCCATACTTTGCGCTCCGACGTGCGTCAGCTTCAGCAGGTTGCCGCTTTCGTCATAACTGTAGGTCTGGCGGTAGTTGCTGACCGCCGCCGGATCAGCCCGCCCCTCGGATTCCGGTCCCTGGTTGGGGCCGCCCGCCTCCCAGCCAGAAGCCTCGATCAATTGGTAAAGGCTGTCGTAGCGAAAGCGACTGATGGGCTCGATACGCTGGTTAGCGAAGTAACGCACCGGCAGTGCCTTGTCCTCAATGCTGAGGACATTGCCTGTCCGGTCATAGTCGTAGATCAAGTGCTGCAACCACCGGGCACTCGCGTCCTGTGCCCGGCGCTCCCTCAACAAGCCATCTTCAGCGCGGTAAAGGAGGGTAGTTTCTACACCGTTACCGGCGGTTTCATGCGTCACGTGCCCCTCGGCGCTGTACTGGATATCGCTGACCAGCGTTTGCCAGATGCTCATCCCCTGAAGTTGCAGACGCGTCTCGCGCAAGCGACCGTCAAGGGTCAGGCGGAAGACCTGGCGGTTGCCCTTGGCATCAACCTGTTCCAGCACATCATTCAGCGGGCCGAAGCTCCACGTCGAAACGGCACCCTCCCCCGGCTCAAGCAGCCGCTGGCGATCGCCTTCCAGCTCCGGCCAATCAGGTGCAACAGGGTCCAGGGTGAAGTGACGGACTTGCTTCACGCGGTGACCGGTGATTGAAAACGCCTCGAACAGCACCGTCCCTGCGGGGTCGTCATGACGGATCAACTGCCCGCATTGATTCCAGACGTCATGATCGGGACCGCCATAAGTCATGCGCTCAACCGCCTTTCGCGGCTCGGTCGTGCCCTGTTCGAACACCACCAACGGACGAAGCAAGTCATCGTATTCGACCTCACGTCCGGCACCTCGGCTGTCCCACCCCTGCAACACTTCATTGCCCAGACCTGGCAGGTCGAGCTGCCAACCGGCATCGACGCTGTCAGTGAACAGCGCGTTACCCGCCAGCGAAAACACCGTCGTGAGGTTGGCGCGTCGCAATGGATCTTCTTCTGGCAGCGCCCAAAGCCGAGGATCCCACTGTTCAACGGCACGGCCTGCGGCATCGTGAAAGGTGCGATTGATGCGTGCCTGAGTGGGAAAACCTTCGACCTCGCGCCAATAATCAACCGAACGGATCGGCAGACCACGCGGGTCGACAACGGACAATCCGGGTGTTTTGTGGTGCATTCCCATCGTCGAGGCCTGCATGCCGGTCGCGTCCCTGTTTGCCAGCAGTCATCTAACCGCTCGTGGGCAGGTCAGGCTACTGTCAGAAATTACAGTGCCGACCAACGGCATTAATTGCATACGTCCTCTGCGCCAACGAGCGCGGCGTGTCTGCGAAAAACATCGCGCAGTGATTGATCTGTAACACAAGAAGCTCCCTCCCGACCCGCTGCGTTTTCCCTATCGCAGAGGGTCGGACGAGGGGCTTTTTACATCTGGATCATCATAAAAAAGGTTTCCATTGAGTACTCTTCGCCTCCCTGACGGCAACGATGTAGGCATTCGGAATCGGGGTAATGAAGGTCATTTCCACTGTCACAGGTGGAATAATCGCCACGAATTCGGCCCCATCAAGCGTGTCATCACTCATCAAAAGTCTGGTGTCTAATCGTCCTTTGGGAGTGAATTCGAAGGGCGCCCCGAGCCCCAGCGTCTGATCATTGATGTCTCGCTCTTTCAATCCCGGAATTTCCATCCGGTACTGGTAGGCTCTTGTGTCACCGACCCCCCCTGAAACTTCATCCATGCCGGTAGATACGTACCCAGGAAACGGGCTTCTAACGTGTTCCTGGGCCAGGGTGTTAATCCCATTGGACACTACTGCCCGCCTGAACTCATCCTTGATTTTGGGCCCTCTATTATCTCTAGGGAAAAAACCACCCGCTTTACGGATTGTTTTGGGGGAACGATTGTCCGCCCTCGTGGCTATGACGGAACCCGATGTAGCAAGCATCAATTGGTGTGAGCCCACAGTCATTGAACCGCCAGCATAGGAAGGAAGCGCTTCATTTGACTTATCCGCCGTTGGCAACGATATAGGAGGCGGTCTTCGAGGCGCGACCACCGAGGCTTTCGAGGGCTGAACCGTTTGCTCCGCGTTCGGCCGAGGTGCAATAGCGGCTGGCGCAAGTGAAGCCGGTCTTGCCGGGACCAACGGACGTACTGGTGCCGGTTGAGGAGACGTACTGAGTCCGCTAAACATTCCTCTGAGTCTTGAAACTGCATTGCCCTGACCGTCCTTTGGATCAGGTGCGAGCCCATCTACATCAACCAACCCTACCGGGTTGTTGCGGACCATTCGATAAAGATTGAGACCATCGATTGCCCCGGCAGGATCGGGATTCAACCAACGCTGCAACCACGGTAGGTAGTACCGAAATCCATAGTAATAAAGCCCCGTCGCATCCCGTTCCTTGCCCGAATAGCGAACGGTTTTGTAATCCCCATCGGTGTCGTTCGGGGCAGCAGACCAGGCGGTTGTACCAAACGGATGATAAGTTTCCCGGCTGATGATGCGCGCATCATCGGCGAGTTCTAGCGTGCAGGAGTTCAGATGATCCACCAGGCTGTAACGGTACTGATCGTTGGTCACGCCAGGCGGCAGATCGGTTTCCCAATGCAATACCCGAACACTGTTGAGCCCGGCCTGCGCGGTGATGACCTGTAGCGCCTTCCCAGTGCCGCTGTCGGTGCGCAATTCAAGTCCCGGCAGATACCGCACTTCAGCCACCACGGTTCGGGCATTGGTGTTCAGCGAGCGGATTTTGCGCACGCGCTGGCCACCGCCATCGTAGACATAGGACTCTTGATCATTGCGCCCCGACTCTCGTTCCACCGGGCTGATCGATTGCAACTGGTTCCGCAGATCCCACCTCAGGAACCTTCCCTGATCCAGCTCCAGCAAATTGCCCTTGGCATCGAACGCAGCAGCGATTGTTTCTTCGGTGGGCGGTTCGCCGTTGCGCCAGGGCAGGCAGCGGTTGCTGTAGCGCGCCGCCTTCAGTTCTCGCCCCATACTTTGCGCTCCGACGTGCGTCAGCTTCAGCAGGTTGCCGCTTTCGTCATAACTGTAGGTCTGGCGGTAGTTGCTGACCGCCGCCGGATCAGCCCGCCCCACGGATTCCGGTCCCTGATTGGCGCTGCCCGCTTCCCAGCCGAACGCCTCGATCAATTGGTAAAGGCTGTCGTAGATAAAGCGGCTAATGGGCTCGATACGCTGGTTAGCGAAGTAACGCACCGGCAGTGCCTTGTCCTCAATGCTGAGGACATTGCCTGTCCGGTCATAGTCGTAGATCAAGTGCTGCAACCACCGGGCACTCGCATCCTGTTCCCGGCGTTCCCTCAACAAGCCATCTTCAGCGCTATAAACAAGGGTTGTTTGTACATGGTTGCCGGCGGTTTCATGCGTCACGTGCCCCTCGGCGCTGTACTGGATATCGCTGACCAGCGTTTGCCAGATGCTCATCCCCTGAAGTTGCAGACGCGTCTCGCGCAAGCGACCGTCAAGGGTCAGGCGGAAGACCTGGCGGTTGCCCTTGGCATCAACCTGTTCCAGCACATCATTCAGCGGGCCGAAGCTCCACGTCGAAACGGCACCCTCCCCCGGCTCAAGCAGCCGCTGGCGATCGCCTTCCAGCTCCGGCCAATCAGGTGCAACAGGGTCCAGGGTGAAGTGACGGACTTGCTTCACGCGGTGACCGGTGATTGAAAACGCCTCGAACAGCACCGTCCCTGCGGGGTCGTCATGACGGATCAACTGCCCGCATTGATTCCGGACGCCACGATCGGGACCACCATAGGCCATGCGTTCAACCGCCCTTCGCGGCTCGGTCGTGCCCTGTTCGAACACCACCAACGGACGAAGCAAGTCATCGTATTCGACCTCACGTCCGGCACCTCGGCTGTCCCACCCCTGCAACACTTCATTGCCCAGACCTGGCAGGTCGAGCTGCCAACCGGCATCGACGCCGTCAGTGAACAGCGCGTTACCCGCCAGCGAAAACACCGTCATGAGGTTGGCGCGCCGCAACGGATCCTCTTTTGGCAGCGCCCAAAGCCGTGGGTCCCACTGTTCAACCGCATGTCCTGCGGCATCATAAAAGGTGCGGCTGATGCGTGCCTGAGTGGGGTCACCTTCGACCTCACGCCAATAATCAACCGAACGGATCGGCAGGCCACGCGGGTCGACAACGGACAATCCGGGTGTTTTGTGGTGCATTCCCATCGTCGAGGCCTGCATGCCGGTCGCGTCCCTGTTTGCCAGCAGTCATCTAACCGCTCGTGGGCAGGCCAGGCTACTGTCAGAAATTACAGTGCCGACCAACGGCAACAGACCTTGATCGACGAATGTCCATTCCTTCAGCCCTTCGGTAGGATGGTGGTCATGAGTTCAAGGAGCGTTCAAACATGTTCATCGGCGTCCTGCTGGTCATCACCTGGCTGATTTTGTTGCTACGTTACCCGACCAAGGCGTTGCCGGTCTCTGTGGCGGCGGCCATCGGATTGGGTGTGGTGGCAACGTGGGTGATCTGGATGGACAGCCGCGAGGTCAAGCAACTGGCGCGCCTTGAGTTGCGCATCACTTACGCACCCGAACAGTGCCCGGTGGACCGGCCGTTGCATCTGACAATGAACAACGGCAACGACGTTCCGCTGACCGAGCTACGCTGGCGCGTCGCCGCGTATGCGCCGGGCGATACGGTCAACCTGGCCGACAATCAATACGCCGCCCCGCGCTATCGCGGCCCCGGCGAATTGCAGGCCGGCGCGAACTGGGAAGACTGTTTGCCGCTGCCGCCGTTGCGCCCCGGTTATCGCCCGCAAACACTGGAGTTTCGCGCCGAGCATTTGCAGGGTAGTTTCTCCGATTAATCCCCTTCCTCTTTTTGCACAAGGACCGCGCCATGCCCGTTGCGTTGATTACCGGTTGTTCCAGCGGCATTGGCCGCGCCCTCGCAGATGTTTTCAAAAATGCCGGATACGACGTCTGGGCCAGCGCTCGCAAGGCTGAAGACGTGGCGGCGCTGGCCGCTGCCGGTTTCACCGCCGTGCAACTGGACGTCAACGACGGCGCGGCACTCGAACACTTGAGCGAGCGCATCAACCAGCAACACGGCGGCCTCGACGTGCTGATCAATAACGCAGGTTACGGCGCCATGGGGCCGTTGCTCGATGGCGGGGTGCCGGCCATGCAGCGGCAATTCGAAACCAATGTGTTCGCCATCGTCGGCGTCACCCGCGCCCTGTTCCCGGTGCTGCGTCGTGCCAAGGGCCTGGTGGTGAACATCGGCAGCGTGTCCGGGGTTTTGGTCACGCCATTCGCCGGCGCCTACTGCGCCTCGAAAGCGGCAGTGCATGCCTTGACCGATGCGTTGCGCATGGAACTGGCGCCGTTTGGCGTGCGGGTCATGGAAGTCCAGCCGGGCGCCATCGCCTCGAGTTTTGCCAAGAATGCCGGCCATGAGGCGGAGCAGCTGATTACCGAACAATCGCCGTGGTTTCCGCTGCGTGAAGGCATTCGCGCACGGGCCAAGGCCTCCCAGGACAACCCGACCCCGGCCAGCGAATTTGCCGCCGGTTTGCTCAAGGCCGTGCAGCAGAGCAAACCACCGCGCCTGATTCGTTTGGGCAATGGCAGTCGGGCGTTACCGTTGCTGGCGGGGGTATTGCCTAAAGGGCTGCTGGAGGCGGGGTTGATGAAGCGGTTCGGGCTGCGCGGGCAACTCTGAGACCGAGTCGACGCCATCGCGAGCAGGCTCGCTCCCACAGGGATCTTTGGTGTGAATGCAATTTATGCCACGCAGCAGAACCCTGCGGGAGCGAGCCTGCTCGCGATGGCGTCAGAACTAACGCAGAAAATTTCAGGAAACACTTCCATGACCGACTACACCGAATACTTTGACGAAGTGATCCAGGCCCACGTCGCCATCGAGCAATGGTTGGCCGAGGAACAGGACGAGCCGGCGCTTGAACAGTTGCTGACGCGTTTTTCGCCGCAGTTTTCCATGGTCTCGCCGTTGGGCCGGGTGCTGGATTTCGACGCGTTGAGCGAATTGTTTTTGATGGCGGGCGGGAAGAAGCTCGGATTCAGAATTGAGCTCAGCGAGTTGCGTGGCATTGCTCTGTACGATGGTGGAGCAACGGTGAGTTATCGCGAGCAGCAGACCGATGCGACAGGGCTGCACTCTGATCGGCGTTCGACCGTGGTGTTTGAGAAGCGGGCCGATGGCAAGCTCATTTGGCGGCATTTGCATGAGACGTTTTGCAAGGGCTGAACCTTTGTCTTATGTCTGACAGACCGAGTCGCGGCCTTCGCGAGCAAGCCCGCTCCCACACTTGATCTGCGTCGTTCACAAAATCTGCATTCGAACTCGGCCCTATGTGGGAGCGGGCTTGCTCGCGAAGGCCGCGACTCGGTCTAATGGCTAATTAACCACAACGGTGCACGTAATCCCCGCCGCCAACAACACACCCTCCGGCACTTCATCAATGTGAATCCGCACCGGCACCCGTTGCGCCAGACGCACCCAGTTAAAGGTCGGGTTCACATCGGCAATCAGCTCGCGACTTTCCGGGTTATCACGGTCGTAGATACCGCGAGAAATGCTTTCCACATGCCCCTTCAACACTTCCCCGCTCATGAGTTGCATGTCGGCTTTATCGCCGACCCGCACGTGGGGCAATTTGGTTTCTTCAAAGAAGCCGTAGACCCAGAACGAGTTCATGTCGACCACGGCCATTTTCGCTTCGCCAATACGCGCGTAATCGCCGCGATGCACATTGAGGTTGGTCACATAACCGTCCACCGCTGCGCGGACCTCGGTGCGTTTCAGGTTCAGTTCGGCGGCTTCGAGCTGTGCCTGAGCATGCTGGTAATCGGCCAGGGCCGAGTCGGCGATGTTGCTCGCGTCGTCGCGGTTTTCCCTGGAGATCACCAGGTTGTCCATGTCGGCGCGGCGGTGGGCGTTGACCTTGCGCATCTCCCATGTGGCCTTGCGTGAGGCCACCAGCGACTGTGCCTGTTTGACCGCAATGCGGTAGTGCTCGGGGTCGATCCGCATCAGCAAATCACCCTTCTTCACCTGTTGATTGTCGCGCACCGGCACGTCCACCACTTCCCCGGTGACGTCAGCGGCGACGTTGATGATGTCGGCGCGCACCCGGCCGTCGCGGGTCCACGGCGTGTCCATGTAATGCACCCACAGGGTCCGGCCGATCCACATCGCAAGGGCCAGCACCAATAGCGTGGCGAGCAGGCTGAAAAGCTTTTTCATCAGGGCCTCAACGGTAAACAGTCAGCGCCAGAGCGCCGAACAGACAGGTAAACAGACTCAGGCGCAGCAGCGCCGGGTGCCAGAAGAAGCGGTACAGATCGAACCCGGACAGGAACCGGTCAAGTGCCCAGGCCAGCGCCGCCGCGATGAAAAACATCAGGGTCATAGTCGGCATGTACACGCCGTGGAAGGCGATTTCACGAGGCATGTTCGAGTCCTTTGGCATAAGCGGCGAGCGGTGATTGCGGGTCCAGTAATGAGGTGCGGATGAAGTGCAAATAGCTCTTCACCCGACGCAGGGCCGAGGTGTCGAAGTGCGGCGCGAAAGGTTCGTCGGTGGCTTGCACGCGGCTGATCGCGTGATCGACGGCGATCAGGCCACGCTCCAGATTGCTCTGGCTCGGTTGCAGAAACAGCCGCACCAGCGAGCGCCCCATCACCCGGATCGCCTGACGCCACGGCTGCGATTCGGCATAGGCCGGATGCACCGGCAGGATCGCCTGTTCCTTGCGCAACTCGATGATCGCGTGGCCGACTTCCAGCACCACGAACATCCAGCGCAGCAAGTCCCGTTGCACCTGCGGCTGCCCTGCCGCGAGACCGTAGGCCTGATGCAGCAAGTCCCGCGTACGGCTTTCGAAACTCGACGCCAAACCCTTGAGTTTGCCGCTGATGGCGTACACCACTTGCCCGCGTAAATCCTGCTCCAGCCGACGCCACAACCAGCGGCTGTTGGGCGGCAGAATGATCGCCCCGGCCGCCGCGCACACCAGCATGCCGAGCACCATGGCGATGTAGTCGTTGATAAAGGCGTAAGGGTTGTAAACGGTGAGGTTGTCCGGCACCGAACCCGTGCTGAAGAAGATCAGCAAACCGAGACCGACACCGGCGTATTGCGGCCTTGATGTGAGGAACGAACCGAGCACGATCACCGGCGCGAGCATCACGCAGAGCAACGGAAAGCCGTCGATCCAGGGGAAGATGAAAAACATCTCGACGAAGCCGATCAGCGCTCCGAGGAGCGTCCCGCAAGCCATCTGAAAGGCCATGCGTTTTGGATTCGGTGTCGCCGCCGAGAGGCCCACGGTAGCAGCGGCAATCAGCGTCATCGTCGCCCCGCTCGGCCACGCGGTGGCGACCCAATAGCTGCCCAGAACCACCAGAATGAACGCCGCGCGAATCCCCGAGGCGGCCGACGCCATCCAGTTGGTTTGCGGGGTGAATGGCTCATCCCATTGCTCGCGCGCATGGCTGTGATCAGCCAGAGACGCGTGGGTCTGTGCATAACTGTACAAATCGTCGACGAAGCGATAAAGCAGCTCGTACGCGGTATGAAAATCCAGCTGCTCGGCGTCGCTCGGATTGCTCTCCTGAAAAGTCGCGCGCAAGCTGCGAACCCGCGCCGGCAGACCTTCTTTATAGGCGGTCAGCGCAATGACCAGACGGCCCGCATCGGCGTTGGTCAGGGCACGGCCGCTGAAGCCGTCGAGCAGTTCGGCCAGGTCCTGCAAACCCGGTTTGATCGCCGCGACCACGTGATCGACGCCGCTGCTGCGCAAGCGTTCGAGCAACTGGTGCAAGGCGTTGAAGCGGGTGGTGATGCCCATGAATTCGCTGTTCAAGCGGCTGAGCCGACCGCTGCGCCGACGCATGTGTGGGTCTTCAAACACAGTGACGCTGCGCAGTCCTTCCAATCCGACAGCCTCGGCGATGAAGCGCACGTTGCTTGCCTCGAAAGCGTCCCGTTTGCTGCGACCGCGCAAGCCATCCGTGACGAATAGCGCGAACACGCCGAAGCGCTGATACAAGGCGTTGCGCATCGCGGCACTGGCGGATTGCGGCAGGATTGCGGCGCTGACCAGCGTGGAGCAAATAATCCCCAGGGAGATTTCCAGCACCCGCCACACGGCGGCCATGAACGCGCCATCCGGGTGCGCCAGTGCGGGCAAACCAACCATCGCGGCGGTGTACCCGGCGAGCACGAAACCATAGGCGCGGAAGTTGCGATAGCGCGCCGCGCCCGCCGAACAGATGCCGACCCAGATCGCCAGCGAGCCGAGGAACAGCTCGGTGTTCTGTGCAAACAAGGCAATCAACGCGACCATCACCGCCGAGCCGGCCAATGTCCCAAGGAAGCGATAGAAACTCTTGGCCAACACGTGACCGCTTTGCGGCTGCATGACGATGAACACAGTGATCATCGCCGTGCGCGGCTGCGGCAACTCCAGGCGCATGGCCAGCCACAGCGTCAGAACCGCGGCGAACAGCACCTTGAAAATGTAGACCCAGGTCACGCCATCGCTGCGCGCCCAGTCGAAGAAACCCCGACGCCATTCAAGGGAATACAGCCAGCGCAAAGGTGCGGGCAAGGGAGTCATGAAATCCTGCTCATTGATCGGAAGTTGTGCGGCGAGAACTTGGTCCCTGTGGGAGCGAGCTTGCTCGCGAATGCGAACTGGCATTCAGCATTAATGTCGTCTGATACACCGCATTCGCGAGCAAGCCCGCTCCCACAGGGTCCGTGTTCAATTTGAGATGCCCTTAAGGATGGCCGGGGTTTTCGGCGCCTGGGTCTGGCTGTCTTTCGGCACGTCGTCACCCGCGCCCAATCCGCCGCCGAGTGCCGTCACCAATTCCGCATGAGCACTCAGTCGCGCCGCCTGCACCTGCTGCTGAACCTGCTGCTGTTTGAACAACAGCGTCTGGGCGTTGAGCACGTTGAGGTAGTCAGTAAGGCCGCGCTGGTAGGCGATCATCGCGATGTCGTAAGTCTTCTGGGCCGTAGCCACCGACTCGGCGGCGAAAGTTTGCTGCTTGTCCATGGATTCGCGGCGGATCAACTGGTCGGAGATATTTTTCAGCGCGTTGACCAGCGTCTGGTTGTACTTGGCCACGGCGATGTCGTAACCCGCCGAGGCTTCGCCCAGCTCCGAGCGCAACCGGCCGCCGTCGAAGATCGGCAACGAGATCGCCGGGCCGACGCTGTAGTTGAGCTTCTTGCCGGTCAAAAACTCCAGCGCTCCACCGCCGGTGGCCATGTAGCCGAGGCTGCCGACCAGGTCGACGTTGGGGTAGAAACCAGCGTGAGCGACATCGATACCCCGTGCCTGGGCCGCCACTTGCCAGCGACTGGCGACCACGTCCGGGCGTTGACCGAGCAACTGCGCGGGCAACGACGACGGCAGTTTCAGCGCGGCGCCTAACGACAACGTTGGCCGCTGCAACTGCGCGCCCTCCCCCGGCCCTTTGCCGGCAAGGGCCGCGAGCTGGTTGCGGCTGAGGGCGATTTCTTCGTCCAGTGCATCGATCTGACGGTGAGTTTCCGGCAGCGGCGTTTCAGCCTGACTGACTTCGAAATGGGTGCCGATGCCACCGTTCAGACGCTTCTGCGCGAGGTCGAGAATTTGCTGCTGCTGTTTCAAGGTCGCCTCGACGATGTCCCGTTGCGCGTAATGCAACGACAGCTCGATGTAGGCGCGCACGATGTTGTTCTGCAATTCGAGCTGGGCCAGACGCGCTTCGGCGGCGCTCATGTGAGCCATGTCGACGGCGCGCTCGGTGGCGTTGCTTTCGCGCCCCCAAAGGTCGAGGGCGTAGCTGAAGCCCAATGCGGCGTTGTTGTCCCAGGTCGTCGTGTTGGCCAATTCGCCCGGCCCGTAGAACTGATCGGTGGGCCAGTTATGGCGTTTGAGGGTGGATTGGCCATTGATCTGCAGCGACTCGGCGGACTCGGCGATCCCGGCCATGGATTTGGCCTGACGCACTCGCGCCGCCGCCATGGCCATGGTCGGGCTGCCTTGCAGGGCGAGGTCGATCCAGCGGTTCAATTGCGGGTCGCCATAGGCCTGCCACCATTGCGCGGTGGGCCAGTGAGCGTCCTGTGCAGCGTTCTGGATGGCTTCGTCGGTGGCCAATGAATCGGCCTCCAGCGCCTTGCCCTGCGGGGCAATACCTCCGGTACCGATGCAGCCGCTGATTGCCAGGGTTAAAGCCAAAACACTGAGCGTCTGAAGCGCTCTGTTGATGCGACGCGGCACTGCTGCGATTTCCTGAGGTGGGGAGTTGTTCCTGAGGTGGGCAATTCTAGGGGTCGGCTTTGTTGGCGATAAGCTGGGAATCCTGTGAATCTTTGTTACCGTTAACGCGATAATCCGTTAGTCGGGGTCTCAGACCCTGAAACTTCGTGTCACAATTTGCCATCGCCTCCGAGAGCACCCCATGGACACTTTGCAAAACATGCGCGCCTTCAGTTACGTGGCCGAGGCTGGCAGCTTCACCGCCGCCGCCGTGCAACTCGACACCACGACGGCTAACGTTTCGCGCGCGGTCTCCAACCTGGAAGCCCACCTGCAAACCCGCCTGCTCAACCGCACCACCCGACGCATCGCCCTGACCGAGGCCGGCAAGCGCTATCTATTGCGCTGCGAGCAGATCCTGGCTTACGTCGAAGAAGCCGAAGCCGAAGCCAGCGACGCCCACGCCCGCCCGGCCGGGCAGCTCAAGGTGCACACCATGACCGGCATCGGTCAGCATTTCGTGATCGACGCCATCGCCCGCTATCGCAAAACCCACCCCGACGTCACCTTCGACCTGACCATGGCCAACCGCGTCCCGGACTTGCTGGACGAGGGCTACGACGTGTCCATCGTGCTCGCCAGCGAACTGCCGGACTCAGGCTTCGTCTCCCAGCGTTTGGGCATCACCTACAGCATCGTTTGCGCCTCGCCGGCCTATGTGAAAGCCAACGGCTGCGCGCAGAAGCCCAGCGATTTGCTGAACCACGCATGCCTGCGTCTGGTAAGCCCAGTGATTCCGCTGGAGAAATGGACCTTCGACGGCCCCGAAGGCCAGGAAATGGTGACGATTAATAGCTCACCGTTTCTGGTGAACTCCGCCGATGCGATGAAGACGGCGATCACCAGTGGCATGGGGGTTGGGGTTTTGCCGGTGTATGCAGCGATTGAAGGGTTGCGCAACGGCACGCTGGTGCGGGTGATGCCGAACTACCGGTCGCAGGAATTGAATCTGTATGCGATCTACCCGTCGCGGCAGTATCTGGACGCGAAGATTAAAACGTGGGTCGAGTATTTGCGCGGGTCCTTGCCGGAGATATTGGCGGCGCATCAGGCGGAATTGGTGGCGTATGAATTGAGTGGGAGCATGGGTGGGGTTCGGGTGGCGAATTGATCGGCCGGCTGATAGACCGCCTTCGCGAGCAAGTCGAATCGTCGCACCGCCGCTCCCACAGGGGAATGGTGTACACCTGCGGGTGATCGGTCGGCTGTCAGGCCGCCATCGCGAGCAGGCTCGCTCCCACAGGAGATCGGCGTACGCCTTTCGCCTTTCGCCCCTCACCACTCATCAGGCCGAGCGTTAGCTCGTCTGCAGCTCTTGATCTTGATCCACCCGCCCCTTCGGCAGGCTGAGTGGAGGTGTTCATCTGGGGGGCAGGCGCGCAGCGCCGTTCGACGCAGTCGAACACATCGAGAGGAGGTCGAAGCGAAGCCGACCGGAGGCGATGCCCCCAGATGGACGCCGGAGCGAAGGAACGCCGAGCCCAAGCGAGGGGCCGGACGCTGGGGCGAGACTTTTTGGTTCCTTTTGTGGCGTTTGACAAAAGGGACTCGCCGTAAGGGCGAAACCCTAAGCCGCCGTTACCGCAGAAACGGATATGTACACCACCAACAGCAACATGGTCGGCCCAAAGGCCGCCAAGGACAAAAGAGCCCAACAGCCTCGCCCAAATCCAAAGAAGAATGTTAGCGTGCTTGGCATTCACCTGCGCCCGAGAGCCCTCCTCCCATGAAAAAGACCGTCCTCGCCTTCAGCCGCATCACCCCGGAAATGGTCGAACGCCTGAAGCAAGACTTCGACGTTATCGTGCCAAACCCGAAAAACGGCGACATCAACGCCCAATTCAACGAAGCCCTGCCCCACGCCCACGGCCTGATCGGCGTCGGTCGCAAACTCGGTCGTGCACAGTTGGAAAACGCCGCCAAACTGGAAGTCGTCTCCAGCGTCTCGGTCGGCTACGACAACTACGATGTCGCCTACTTCAACGAACGCGGGATCATGCTCACCAACACCCCCGACGTCCTCACCGAAAGCACCGCCGACCTGGCCTTCGCCCTGCTGATGAGCAGCGCCCGCCGCGTCGCCGAACTGGACGCCTGGACCAAGGCAGGCCAATGGCAAGCCACCGTGGGTGCGCCGTTGTTCGGCTGCGATGTACACGGCAAGACCCTGGGCATCGTCGGCATGGGCAACATCGGTGCGGCCATCGCCCGTCGCGGGCGGCTGGGCTTCAACATGCCGATCCTCTACAGCGGCAACAGCCGCAAGACCGAACTGGAGCAAGAACTCGGCGCGCAGATGCGCAGCCTTGATCAACTGCTGACCGAAGCTGATTTCGTCTGCCTGGTGGTGCCGCTCAGCGAAAAAACCAGACACCTGATCAGCCACCGTGAATTGGCATTGATGAAACCCAGCGCGATTCTGGTGAACATTGCCCGCGGTCCGGTGGTGGACGAACCCGCCTTGATCGAAGCCCTGCAAAACAATCGGATTCGTGGCGCCGGGCTGGACGTTTACGAGAAAGAGCCGCTGGCCGAGTCCCCCCTGTTCCAACTGAAAAACGCGGTGACATTGCCGCACATCGGCTCGGCGACTCATGAAACTCGCGAAGCCATGGCCAACCGTGCCTTGGCCAACTTGCGCAGCGCTTTGCTGGGTGAGCGACCACAAGATCTGGTGAACCCCCAAGTGTGGAAAGGCTGATTAAAACGGGCAGATGTTTTTAAACGTCTGCCCACTGGGTTACACAACTTGCAACTCAGTCAATCCACGTAAAACAGTTAAGCGCTATAAACTCCCTGCCACTTATCCGACTCAACGGAAAACAGTGACGGAGAACACAAGCTTGAACAACCTTACAACCGACAAGCTCATCAGATATATAAAAATTCTGCTAATTATTTATATAAGCTTTTTTGGCCTACTAGTGATGTACAGCAACTTCACCGACTACGCATCAAACTATGAGTACGTCGGCCATGTGCTAAGCATGGACACCACCCGGAGTAACCCAAGGCTGAGTTACAGGGCAATCACCTCGCCCATGCTTCACCACCGAATTTACTGGTTAATCATTACCTTGGAAGTTACCTTCACAACCTATTGCCTGATAGGCGCCTTTCATCTTTATCGAAAAATAAACAGGTCTGCGGAAGAGTTTCACGAGGCAAAAAAGTTTTCACTCATTGGTTTAATGATTGGTATTTTTGTCTATTACGTTTGCCTGCAGGTTATCGGAGTCGAATGGTTCAACATGGATACCTCACAAGTATGGAACGCCAAGGACTGGGCTCGGCATATAGTTGATTTCCTACTTCCATTGCTGATATTCGTCGCGCTCAGGACCGAGCGCTGAGCTGCCTCAACGCTCCACCCGAACCTTTACGCGAGTTTGCCGTTGCCCTGCACCATCGGCGCCCTGGGCTTACGAAACACCAGCACATTGCCCAGCATCACCAGTACCAAACCCACCAAGGCGGGCGCGGTCCATTGATAGCCTTCGGCAAACGCCGACACATTCAGCGCCACGACGGGGAACAGTACGGTGCAATAGGCTGCGCGTTCCGGCCCCATCCGCCCGACCAACGTCAGGTAGGCCGTGAAACCGATCACCGAACCCGGAATCACCAGGTACAGCAGCGAGCCGATGTAGCGCGCATTCCATTCCATGTCGAACGGAATGCCTTTGACCAGGCACCACACCGACAGCATGGCCGCGCCATAGGCCATACCCCAGGCATTGGTAGTCAGCGGTTTGAGCCCGGCTTTCTGTTGCAGGCTCGACAGCATGTTGCCCGCCGAGAAGCACAGTGTCCCGAGCAATGCCAGGCCCAACCCGAGCAAGGTTTGCGGGCTCGCGGTGTGGCCCACCACCTCAGGCCAGAACAACAGGCCAAGCCCAAGCAACCCCAGCGCACCGCCCATCAGCACATTGCGAGCGACTTTCTGGCCAAAGAACACGCGAGCATTGAGTGCGTTCCACAACGTGGCGGTGGAAAACACCACCGCGACCAGACCGCTGGGTATCCACTGGCTGGCCGTCAGAAAACACATGAAATTGATGCAGAACAGGCACAACCCCTGCGCCAGACAGATCAGATGCCCGCGACGGTTCATCACTTGCAGGCGGCGACTCAGCAACAGCATCACGAACAGCACCAACGCGGCGAGGCCGAAGCGATAGACGATCGACACCGGAATCGCCACCACGCCCAATTGCCATTTCAAGGCAATCCAGGTGGTGCCCCAGATCAGCACGGTCAGCAGATACAACGAAAGGTTCATGGCAAAGACTCCTGAATAGGTCTTCAGTGTCCTGCGCCAGGGCCTTTCGCACTTGCATAAACTTGCGCTTTTGTCGGGCCACAGGCTGGCAGCCGAACGGCTACGGAGTAGGATGCAAGGCGTCAAAGAGAAGCCATCATGCCTGCACTGGAAACCCTGCAAGTCTTTCAAGCCCTCAACCGCTCGCCCAATGCTCGCCTCGAGCACAGCACCGAGCTCGGTGACGGCATGGCTGCAGCCTTGTGGAGCAATCATCACGACGCCCAGGATTACGAAGCGCCGAGTCATCACACCCTGTCCTGCTACATCGCTGGCGGCACCGGCACTTTTCGCCGCGACCAACCCGGCACCAAGGGCGGCCCGGACAAGCTGTGCATCCTGCCGGCAGAGCATCAATCGGGTTGGGTGATCAACGGCGACATACGCCTGGCCCACGTGTATTTCAGCCCCGAACAATTCGCCCTCGGCTGCGTTACGTTGCTGGACCGCGAACCTCGTGAGCTACAGCTACGCGAAGCCACCTTTCTCGACGACCCGGCGCAAGCCCGGCGCTTTCGGCAAATGCTCACACTCAACTGGGACGAGCCCGGCGAACGCGTGCTCACCAGCAGCCTGGCCCATGAAATGCTCAGCCACGTTTTGCTCGGTCAGGTGGGGATGCGTGAGGGCTTGCGGCTCAAAGGCGGATTGGCAGCGCATCAGCGGCGGCAGTTGGTGGAGTTCATCGACAACCAATTGGCCGAGGCGATTAGCCTGGGGCAGTTGGCGGCGTTGTGTGCGCTATCCGAATACCACTTTGCACGGATGTTTCGCGAGAGTTTTGGCTTGCCGCCGCATCAGTATGTGCTGTCGCGGCGACTGAGCCGGGCGCGGGAGTTGCTGCGTACGACGTCGCAGCCGTTGGGGGATATTGCATTGGCGTGTGGGTTTGCCAGTGCGAGTCATTTCACCAATCGGTTTCGTCAGGCATTGGGGGGAACGCCCGGTGAGTATCGGCAGGCGTTTTTGCGGTAGACCTGAGATTTTCGGTGTTTGGGATGCCGCCTTCGCGAGCAAGCCCGCTCCCACATTTGGAATGCATTCCCCTGTGGGAGCGGGCTTGCTCGCGAAGAACGATGACGCGGTCTGCGATCAGAACTCCAGCGTGCTTGAGAGCGACACCTGCCGCGAATCCCCCATCGACACAAAGAACCGGCTCGCCGCCGAGGTGTAGTAGGTGCGGTCAAACAGGTTCTTCACATTGAGCTGGAACTTGACCTTCTGCCCCTCGACTTTGGTGTCGTAGGTAGCGAACGCATCGGCCACGGTGTAGCTCGGCAGGTCGAAATCGTTCACCGCGTTACCCGCTCGCTCACCGACATACCGCGCCCCTGCGCCGACCCGTAGCTGATCGCCACCGACGATAGTGCCAAAGTCATAAACCGCCGACAGCGAACCACTATTCTTGGCGACGTTTTGCAATTTCTTGCCTTTGTAGATCGGGTCCTCCGTCACTTCAGCGTCGGTGTAGGCATAGCTGCCGATCATGCTCCAGCGATCACTCAACTGACCGCTCAAGTCCACTTCCAGCCCACGGGAACGCACTTCACCGGCGGCGCTGTAGATCGTCACCGGACCTTCGGAGTTGGCCACCAGCACATTGCGCTTCTTGATGTCGAACAGCGCGACGTTACCGGTAACGCGGCCTGGCATGTCGAGCTTGGCGCCGATTTCCCAGGACTTGGCTTCTTCCGGCGCGATGCTGCCGTCCAGCACGGTGCTGCTGCCGCTCAACGGTGCGATGGTCGAGTTGGGTTTGAACGATTCGGTGTAGCTGCCGTAGAACGACAGTTCATCGGTGTAGCGATACACCAGACCGGCGCGAGGCACCCATTTCTGGCCGTTGCTGTCGGTGTTGGCCTTGAACGGCACGCCTTTGCCGGCGTACTGGTCGTATTCCTGGAAGCGCCCGCCGGCCACCAGAATCCATTGATCGGTCAGGTGAATCGAGTCCTGCAAAAACACCGAATCGCTGCGCAGTTCATCGGTCTGCGCGCTGTCGGCCGGGCTGACCGTGGTGCCGGCGACTTCGCGGCCGTAAACCGGGTTGACGTAACTGAAGGTGCTCAAGCTTTTCTGACGGATCAGGTCTTCGCGGTAGATCTTGCGGTATTCATCATCGACGCCGAACACCAGGTCATGTTTCATCCCTGCGAGCTGGACATTGCCTTCCAGGCTGGCGGTGGTGAAGCGGTCGGTGCTGATCGCGTTTTGAGTGCCGTCCATGCTGCGAGTCAACGTGCCCTTGTTGGTGTCGATGGCGGTGATGCGCACCTGGCTGGCGTCGTAGGTTTCGCGGTTCCAGCTGTAGCCGAAGTGGGCTTTCCAGTTGTCGTTGAGCTCGTGATCGGCCTCGAAGTGATACAGGTCCGAGCGGCCTTCCATGTTGTTGAAGGGTTCGTCGAGGCGACGCTCGCGGGAGATGTCCAGCGGATGGTTGTCACGCGGGTCGATGATTGTGCCGCGGTCGAACGGGGTCAGAAACTCGCGGTGTTCATAGGAGAACAGCAGCTTGGTGCTTTCGCCGAACCAGGCCAGGGACGGTGCTACCAATGTCTCGCGGTGAGTACCGAAGTTGCGCCAGTAATCTTCGTCTTCGTGGTCCAGGACCATGCGATAGGCCAACCCGGAATCACCCAACGCGCCGGTGCTGTCGAGGCCGCCGCCGCTGCCGTTTTTGCCGTCGCCATAGGTCGAGCCACGCAGGGTCAACGCGTTGTACTGCTCAAGCTCGGGTTTCTTGCTGACCATGTTGACCACGCCGCCCGGGTCTTGAATGCCATAAAGAAGCGAGGCCGGGCCCTTGAGCACTTCGACCCGGTCCACGGTCGCATTCATGCCACGGCCCTGCACGATCGGCATGCCGTCGCGCATGATCGAGCCGTTGCGGTTGTCGCCGAAACCGCGAGTCATCACCGAATCCTGAGTGCTCGCCAGTGTGTTGCCTTGAGTAATACCGCTGACGTTGGCCAGCGCGTCGTCCAGATTGCGCGGCGCCTGATCGCGAATGACCTGCGCCGGAACCACGTTGACAGTCTGGGGGATTTCCTGGATCAAGGCCGAAGAGCGCATCACCGAACTGGTGGGCGGTGGCTGATAGCTCATGGACTGATCGGCCACCGAGGTGATGGTGGTCGCGCCCAGATTCAAGGCGCCATCGGTAGGCAACGGCTCCAGCAGCAAGGTGTGACCGTCAGTGCGACGGAAGGTGAACCCCGAACCGCTGAGCAAACGCTGCATCGCCTGCTCGGCACTCATCTGCCCGCTGAGCGCTGGAGCGTTGATGCCGTACGGCGCCTCATCGGTGTAGACCACGCTGATGCCAGTGATCCGGCTGAAGTCGCTCAAGGCCTGGGGCAGCGGTTTGGCAGCCATTGCGAAGCTGAACGGCGCACTCTGCCGGGCACTGCCAGCCTCAGCCGCCACCGCCACACTCAACGGCAGCAATGCCAGCGCCGAAAAGCTCAAGGCACACGTACCCAACCACTGTTTGACCGAACCCGATTTTGCCCTGGACTTCATTGCTCATGACCTGTGTAGAACCGTTACGGATGCGAATGACTCGCAGTTTCAGTCACTACACGGATGGCGTCTGGGTTTACCTCACCAGAAAATTGAAAATATTTTCATTGGAATGATGTGGTGTTTGATCTGACGCCTTCGTCGGAACGCCGCCCGGAGCAAGCACGCTCCCACAGGTTCAGCGCAATCCAATGTGGGAGCGAGCCTGCTCGCGATGGGGCCAGCAGCCTCAACGCAAAATAATCAAACGCCCCAAAACCTTGTGCTGCTCAAACCCCAACACCCCTTGCAACGAACTCAGCACCGCTTGCGGATCCTTACTCGGAAAGCTGCCACTGACCCGCCGTCCCGCGAGTTCACCGTTGAGCAGCACAATCCGTCCCGGGTAATAACGCCCAAGGTCTTGCACCACGTCGGCGAGTGTCGCCTTGTAGTAATTGAGCCATCCCTGACGCCACGCCAATTGCGCTTCGCTGTCGACTGCATGGAGTTTTTCCGCCGCTCCCTCGCCATAGGCCACTTGCTGGCCAGCGATGAGGATTTGTTGCTCGGCGTACTTGTCCGCCGTCACACCGACCCGCCCGGACAACACCGTGACCTGCGCACCGTGCGGTTGCAGACGCACTTCGAACTGAGTCCCCAGCACCCGCGCCTGGCCTTTTTCAGCGTCCACCACGAACGGCTCGCCGGTATGGGTCACGCTGAAAAATCCGGCGCCGCGCCGCAGCTGAACGTGCCGCTCGCCACGACTGAAATCCACGGCGATTGCACTGTCCGCGTCCAAGGTGACTTGCGACTGATCCGACAGCGTGACAGTGCGAATCTCCCCCGGCGCCGACACATAGTCCGCGCCCAGATCATCGACCCAGCGCGACGGTTGCCAGCCAGCACCGACGCCGATCAGCACTACCATGCACGCCGCCATCGCCAACGCCCCGGACCAACGCCGAACGCGGGTACGGCGCGAGCAATTCATCGCAGTGAGATAACCCTGCAAGGCAAACGCGTCTTCACTGGCCAACGTTCGGGCCGGAGTTTCGGTCAACTCCCACACCACTTGCGCCTGGGCGTAAGCCTCGGCATGGGCGGGGGCGGCCTGTAACCAATGGCTGAAGGTGGCCTGATCGCCGCTGCTGGGCTGGTCATGCAACAGACTCAGCCAGGCGAAGGCCGCCTGTTCCTGAGCAAGCGTCGGGATGATGCGTTCGGCGTTGTTCACAGTGCTTTCCCTGGCGTGCGCGGTTCGGGTTCCCGCAGGCTGGCCTTGCAAGCCTCGAGGGCGCGCATCATATGTTTTTCAACGGCGCTTTGGGACAACCCCATGGCCTTGGCGATCTCGGCGTATTTGCGCCCGTGAATACGGTTGAGCAAAAAGATCTGCCGCGTGCGCTCGGGCAGCGCGCGCAACGCCGCTTCGACGTGACGCAAGTCGTTGCCTGCCTCCAGCGCCGCTTGCGGTTCACTGCCGTGGCTGTCGGGTTGATCCGGCATCCAGCCCTCATTGACCCGCACCCGCGTGCCTTCGCTGCGCAAATGGTCGATGGCGATGTTGCCGGCGCAGCGCAACAGGTAAGTGCTGAGCTCTTCAACCTGCACCAGCGGCCGACGCCAGAAACGCAGGAACAAATCCTGCACCAGGTCCGCGGCGGTCGCCCGACAACCGACACGACGGCTCACCAGCGCTTCCATTTGCGAACGCTGGGAAAGGAACACCTGCAGGAAATGCGCACGCGCACTACGATGTTCGTCGTCATGGGATTCCGGGGGGCTGGTGATCATCAGGTCAGCCCTTTGCAAACACGGCGACGGGGCTGGCAAGCAAACTCAAACCGGCCAACGCCAAGGCCAGGCGCGGGCGATACGGCATCAACCACACCAGCAGCAAAGCGCTGAGCATCAACACCGCAAACCACTCCACCAATCCAAGTCCCCACCCCGTCGACGACACCGCAGCCCACAGCGATAACGCCAGCAACAACCAGCCACTGAGTTTCATTGCTTGGCGGCGACGGGCCGAGGGCTTGCGCCCCAGCAGTTCGGCGTGATGCCGATCCATCGATAAACACAGCGCGGTGAAACCGCCGTAGCACAGCAACAAGGCCAGGAACATTCAGTGCGCCTCTTGCTCAAGCAGCATCGGTTTCGCCCGTGGTCGGGTGACGATTCCAGCCTGCCCCGCGCGCTGCATTCTCCACGCAGCCCACGCAAAAAACAGACCGCTGCCCAGACACGTCAGATCGAAACCGGCCATGGCCCAATCGCCCTGCATCAGGGTGACGCCCAAGTGATAAGGCGTAGTCAACGCGTTCAGCAACGGCAGCGCACAGAACAGCAACGCCGTCAGCGCCAACTGTTCGACCCACGCGGCGCGACCACGGCGGACCATGGCGTGCAACACACTCAGGCCCCAGACGATGAAGAAGCTGTTCACCTCCCAATCCGCCCGCCCGGCCATTGCGACCGGCAACAATCGATTGGCCCAGAAGAACGCCGCCACCGCGACCATCAACCCCGACAGGCTGGCGATGTTCAGCACTTCCACCAGCCGCAACTCAAACGGCATCACACCGCTCTTCGCATGTTTGAGCTGACGCTTGCCGAGCCAGATCACCAGTCCGGTGCCGATCATCGCAGTGCCCGCCAACCCACATATGAAGTACAGCCAGCGCAACACCGGACCGGCGAAATGGCCCATGTGCAAGCCATAGAAACTGCCGGCAATCGCCATGGGCAATGCTTGCTTCGGCGTTGCGCTGACCAACTGTCCGGTCACACCGTTGAATGTCACCGCGCTGCCAAAGTCGTGGACTACTCGGTCGGCGCCGTCACGCGCAAGAATGACCGAGGCATTCGCATCGCCCGGATTGTTCACCGTCAGCGACCCTGTTCTCCCGCCCGACCACAGCTCGCTGGCCCGTTCCAGCAGCGGAGCCAAGGGTGCCAACTGGCCCGGTTTGCCTGCCATGTCGGGCGTATTGGACGCCGGAAACACCTCATCGTAAAACGCCTCGGCATCACCTTTGTACGCGGCAAGGATGCTCGCCGGCATCACCATCGACATGAAAATCACCAGGCTGCTGTAAGTGATCATCAGATGAAACGGCAACACCAGAACGCCCACCGCGTTGTGCCCGTCCAGCCAGGAGCGCTGGCCCTTGCGCGGGCGGAAGGTGAAGAAGTCCTTGAAGATTTTCTTGTGGGTGATGATCCCGCTGATCAGCGCGACGAACATCACCATCGCTGCGATCGTCGACAGCCAGCGCCCCCACGGATAGGGCATCTGCAGTTGAAAGTGGAAGCGGTAAAAGAACTCGCCACCGCGTGTGTCCCGGCCCTGCACTTCTGCACCGGTTTGCGGATCGAGGCGTTTTTCGGTGAATTGACCGCGCGTGCCGGGCTTGGCCGGTGCTTGCTGCCACCTCACCGACAGCCCGGGTTCGCGAGCATCCGGCAAATCGATGAGCCATCGCGAGGCACCCGCTGCGTGCTGCTCAAGGTAGTGCTGGGCCAGGGTCAGACTGGCTTCTGAGGACAGCGAACGGGCGGGAATTTCCGGCTGCATCCAGTGGCTGATCTCATCCTTGAAATAGGCGAGCGTGCCGGTCAGGAAAATCGCGAACAGCAGCCAGCCGAAGATCAACCCGGCCCAGGTGTGCAGCCAGGCCATGGCCTGCCGAAAGCCCTCTTTCATCAGTGGCCCAACCAGTACGCCAGCCCCGCCACCGCCGCCAAAACCACGCTTGGCACGATCAATCCGAACCAGGCTTGCCACGCACTTCGACAGGCAAAGCACCAAAGCACAGCGACCAGATACACCAAAAACGAGGTCATCATCCCGGTGACCACCGCTTCGCCACGAGCCAAAGGCAGCCACATCGTCAGGCTGACACTGGCCAATGCCGCGACGAGGTAACCCCCCAGCACGGCGGCCAGCACTCGGGAAGTGACGGCCAGTCGGTAGGAAACGGGGAGCGCGGTGATTTTGCCTTTCATGTTTCGACCTTGAAACGGGTGAGGCCTCGTGAATGTCACGGAGCCAACAAGGCCGCAATATTAATGATAAATATTCTCATGTGCAAAATAGAATACGACGGGATCGTTGTTACACCAGTCAGCGGTCAGTCAGCACAAACAAAAACGGGCCTGCATAAGCAGACCCGTTTGTCAGTGGTGGAAGGTAAAAACCTAATCAGATATCAGCCGTTTTGCGCAGCCTGTTCGTTCTCGAGAAACTCGTCTTCCAGCAGCGCATCGGCTGCAACTCTCTCAAACGGCACTATAGCGGCACGTGGTTTGCCCCGCAGTTTGCCGAACAGGTGCTCAAGCGCATGTTCAAGTTTTTCGGCCGCACCGTCGATCGCCAGTTCCAGGTTTGCGGCTTTATGGGTGACAGAAATCGGTTGGTGGCCTTTTGGCCGCGCTTCCAGCTGACAGCGCATGTCATGGGGACCTGGCTTGTCGCCGTTCTCGTCCCGCAGATGAACCTCGACGCGTGTCAGGTCCTCTTCATAACGTTCGAGCGTGCTCTCAATGGTAGTACGTACCCACTCCTCCAGTCGGATGCTGCTTTGAATATGGTTATCGCTGTTGACTTGGATTTGCATAGTTCATCCCTTATTTCAGCTAGCTCGCGAGAGGCACATCGGCTGGCCCTTGGGCGTCGTCACCGTGACCTCTTACTTACACAATCGGTCGGCTCGCAGAACAATTCAACCCCTAAAAAAAGATAAATTTTCATACGCAAAAAAAGCCAGACAAGGAGCAAAAGCGCTGTTAAGGTCGGGAGTTGGGTCGCCTGACTCTTTTGTCACAATTGCTCACATCTGCCGCTCCGCCAGCGGATGCAGGCTTCGAAATATCCCCGCCTCTTCCACCAGCCAGTCATGCACCGCACGCACGCCCGGATGGCTCAGCGCCCCAGGCGCATAGAGCAGCACGTAACGCTTGTGATTGGGTACCGCCAAGCCAAACGGCACGATCAACGTCCCCCGCTCCAACTCATCATTGAGCAAGGTTCGCCGCGCAATCGCCACGCCCATCCCGGCAATCGCCGCTTCGATGGTCAGGTGATTGCGATTGAAGGTGTGCCCGCGCCGCACGTCCGCACCTTCGAAGCCGATGGCGTTGAGGTAAAACTCCCATTCTGCGTACTCGTAACTGCCGCGCCAGGCGGTAATGTCGTGCAGCAACGGGAAATGCATCAGGTCCGCCGGGCCATGCAGCGGCGGCCGACCGCGCAGCAGGCTTGGGGCACAGACCGGGAAGATCTGTTCGTCGAGCAAGGTTGTGGATAACAAACCGGGATAGCTGCCGTCATTCAGGTCGATGGCCAAGTCAAAGTCGCCTTCGTGCAATGGCACGCTGCTGTCCTCGGCCACCAGACGCAATTGAATGTCCGGAAAGCGCTGCTGCAAGCGCGGCAACCTTGGGGTCAACCACTTGCTCAGGAACGATGGAATCGAGCGCACCCGCAAAATCCCACTGATCATTCCGGCATCCAGTCGTCGCAATTCCGCATCGATGCTGCCGTAGGCCTCGTTGACCGTGATGGCCAGTCGCTGGCCTTCAGCGCTCAATTCCACGCCGCGAGCGCGACGATGAAACAGGCGAAAACCCAGTCGCTCTTCCAGCTGTCGGATTTGCTGACTGACCGCACCCGGCGTGATGTGCAGTTCTTCGGCGCAACGGGTGAACGACAAGTGCCGCGCGGCACAGGAAAACACGTGCAGCCAGACGTAAGTCTGGGCGTGCAATTGGCGACTCATTGTTTAGTCCTGCTAAAGGCTGTCTTAGGAAGTTTCGTTGGTCACGTAGGACCGAGGTAGGCAGTATCGCCGATATTGCGCTTGTCCTACAAAAATGGCAGCGATTTCTCTTCCATTGCTTGTATAGGCTTTAGCATGGCTATCAGTGTTTTCGATCTCTTCAAAGTCGGCATCGGTCCGTCCAGTTCCCATACCGTCGGCCCGATGCGCGCCGCCGCGACCTTCGCCCAAGCCCTGATTGACCAACAATTGCTGGCCGACGTACGGCGGGTAGAAATCCGGCTTTATGGCTCGCTGTCGGCGACCGGCGTCGGTCACGCCACCGACCGTGCCTGCGTCATGGGCCTGATGGGCGAGTGGCCGGACAGCATCGATCCCACGTCCATCGACAGCCGAATCCAGACCCTGCGCGAAACCGGCGAACTGTTTCTGGCAGGCAAAACCACCATCGCCTTCAACTGGCAACGCGACCTCCTGCTGCTGGACGAGAGCCTGCCCTACCACCCCAATGCCATGTCGCTGACAGCCTTTGGCGAAACCGGAGAGCTGGCAGAGCAAACGTACTACTCGATCGGTGGCGGTTTCATCATCGAAGCGGCCGAAGCCGAGTCCGGCATCGCGCCCACCAGCGATGTGGTGCTGCCCTACGATTTTTCCAGTGCCGCCGAACTACTCAAGCTCTGCAACCTGCATGGTCTGCGCGTTTCCGAGTTGATGATGGCCAATGAATTGGCTTGGCGCAGCGAAGCCGAAATCCGTCAGGGACTACTGCACATTTGGTCGGTGATGCGCGAATGCGTCGAGCAAGGGCTGCACCATGAAGGCATCCTGCCCGGCGGTCTGAATGTTCCCCGTCGCGCGGCGAAACTGCACCGCAGCCTGTTGGAAATCGGCAAGCCGAATGTCATCACCTCCACGCTATCGGCCATGGAGTGGGTGAACCTGTTTGCCCTCGCCGTGAACGAGGAAAACGCAGCGGGCGGGCGCATGGTCACGGCGCCGACCAACGGCGCGGCGGGGATCATTCCGGCGGTGCTGCATTACTACATGAAATTCAACCCGGACGCGTCGGACGATGACGTCGTCGCGTTCTTCTTGGGCGCTGCGGCCGTAGGAATCCTCTGCAAGAAAAACGCGTCTATCTCCGGCGCCGAAGTTGGCTGCCAGGGCGAAGTCGGCTCCGCCTGCGCCATGGCCGCCGCCGGGTTGGCGGACGTGCTCGGCGCCACGCCAGAGCAACTGGAAAACGCTGCCGAAATCGGCCTGGAACACAACCTCGGCCTGACCTGCGACCCGGTCGGCGGCCTGGTGCAAGTGCCATGCATCGAGCGCAACGCCATCGCCGCCGTGAAGGCGATCAACGCTACGCAAATGGCGCTACGCGGTGACGGCAAACACTTCATTTCCCTGGACCGGGTGATTCGCACCATGCGCGATACCGGCGCCGACATGCATGACAAATACAAAGAGACTTCACGGGGCGGCCTGGCTGTCAGCTGGGTGGAGTGCTGAGGAGCATTTCCGACGCCTGTAACACGTGAGCCCGAGCAAGAACAATAACGAGGCCAAACGATGACCGATGTACGTACACCTGCTGCCGATAATCCTGCTGTAGACCTGACACGCAATAGCGAAATAACCCACAAAGGCTGGAGTAAACACGACACCACCTGGATGCTTGGCCTTTATGGCACCGCCATCGGCGCCGGCACGCTGTTCCTGCCGATCAACGCCGGCGTAGGCGGTTTCTGGCCGCTGCTGATCCTGGCAGTGCTGGCCTTCCCGATGACCTTCTTCGCCCACCGCGGCCTGACCCGCTTCGTGTTGTCCGGGCGTTCCGGGGACATCACCGAAGTGGTGGAAGAACACTTCGGCATCGGGGCTGGCAAGCTGATCACGCTGCTGTATTTCTTTGCGATCTTCCCGATTCTGCTGGTGTACAGCGTGGCGCTGACCAATACCTTGAGCAGCTTCATGGAGCATCAGTTGCACATCGCCCCGCCACCACGGGCGATTCTGTCACTGGTGCTGATCCTCGGTCTGATGGCCATCGTCCGTTGCGGTCAGGGCGTCATCGTCAAATGCATGAGCGTGCTGGTTTATCCGTTCGTGGCGGCGTTGCTGCTGCTCGGTTTGAGCCTGATCCCGAACTGGAACGGCGCATTCTTCGCCACCGCCAGTGAAGGCATGCCGATGCCGCTGTTCTTCAAGACGTTGTGGCTGGCGATCCCGGTGATGGTGTTTTCGTTCAACCATTCGCCAATCATCTCCGCCTTCTCCGTCGATCAGAAACAGCGTTACGGCGAACAGGCCGAACGCAAAAGCAGCGGCATCCTCGCCATCGCCCACGCGATGATGGTGGTGACGGTGATGTTCTTCTGCTTCAGCTGCGTGCTGGCCTTGTCACCGGCGGATTTGGCGGCTGCCAAGGCGCAGAACATCTCGATCCTGTCGTACCTGGCCAACCACTTCCAGACACCGGTCATCGCTTACGCGGCGCCGCTGATTGCGCTGGTGGCGATCACCAAGTCCTTCCTCGGCCATTACATCGGCGCCAGCGAAGGCTTTCAGGGACTGATTGTGAAAAGCCTGCGCGGTCGTGGCCGGGTGATGTCAGCGAGCTGGCTGAACCGCGTGACCGCACTGTTCATGATCCTCAGTTGCTGGGCCGTGGCGACCTTCAACCCGAGCATCCTCGGCATGATCGAAACCCTCGGCGGGCCGATCATCGCGTGCCTTTTGTTCCTGATGCCGATGTACGCCATCCGTCGAGTGCCAGCCTTGCGCCAGTATTCGGGTCAGGCCTCGAACGTGTTCGTGGTACTGATCGGTTTGATTGCACTGTCTGCGATCATCTACTCATTCATGCCCTGAAACGGGCAGGCAAAAAGAAGGCGGGCTGTAGTGCCCGCCTTCTTTTTTGCCGTGTCTATTGTTCGACAATTTTTCCGGCATGCCCCTTGCTACGTTACCTGTGAGGCAAAAGGACTGTTGAAAACCTCAGCGAGCGACGTGCCGGTGGTCTGGTGTTGCGAACTAATCCCGATCACGGCGGGTCAACAACTGCACGTTCAATCAGGCGGTAACGCATCATGGACAACCCTTTTCAGCTCATTACCGATGCTTTTGCAGCGGATTATCAGATCAACCTGAGCATTCAGGGCCTGGATGGCAGCATCATGCTGACCCTGTCCAACAGCGGTCACGTGGTCGCCAAACGGATGATCAGCGCCGAACAACGCAATGACCCCCAGCGCCTCAAACGCCTGGTACAAAGCATTCAGTTCGGCATCGCCATCGAACAGGGCCATAGCGCCGTGGCCATCCTCGAAGCCATGACCGACGGCGACAATCACAACCTGCCGCCGCCGCGCGTCAAGGGCCACAGCCGGCCAGCCATGCGGCTTTAAAGCTCGCCCTTCTCGACTTCGGGATGCTCACCGGAACCCGCACCGATCTTGCGTTGCGGGTGTTCGATCTTCACCGAAGGGAATTGCGACGAAGCGTAACGCACCACCAGAATCGAGAACGCCAGCAGCAGAATCCCGCCGCACAGGTAGATGATGCCGATATCCGGCGGGTTGTGGTGCGAGACGTTGGAGATCAGCAGTCGCGTCAGCGCGGTGATCGCCACGTAGATCAGGAAACGCACCGGCATGTGGTTGGTCTTGAAGTAAATCCCGACCATCGCCCCCAGTTCCAGGTAGATGAACAGCAGCAAGATGTCATCGATCTTGATGTGCCCCGCCTCGATCATCTGCAAAAACTCCATCACCGCCGCCCACGCGGTGACTGCACCGATGGCAAACAGCGCCATGTAATGGAAGGTCTCGACGAACAGGTTGCCCAGGGACTCGGCCAGTTGATGCACGTTCTGCCGCAGGTTCTCGGCCCAGTTGATTTTCACGATGATTCTTCCTTAGCTCGGTTCGAGCGGATGATGCGGGTTTGACGTGACGGTTGTCTTGCATGCAGAAAAAAGGCCAGAGGCTGTTGGGTGAGATGGCGATGGGCTGCTACTGGACACTTTTGTACTGGATTCGAGGGCCTCATCGCGAGCAAGCTCGGCTCCCACAGGTTTTGCGCAGACCACCTGAATTCGGTCTACATTAAAAAGCCACTACCCAAAGCGCAGGGATTCGCTTATCCTTTTCGCTGTATATAAATACAGTGGTCGAATAAGACAACTTAATGTGAAGGCATGTGAGGTGGTGAATGGCCGTCGAAGTGGTATACCGCAGCAGCCGAGATCTGGAGCGCTTGTTCATGGATAAAGCCGAAGCTGACCGTCATGACAAAATGCTCGAACTGGCCGAGTTGCTGGCCGAAGTGTTGCAAAAAGCCGTTCCGTCCCTGACCGAACAGCAAGTGGAAGAAGCCGGGATCTACATGGCGAAGAACCGCGATGTGTTCGCCAAGGCGTTCAAGAGCCAACCGGACGCGCTGTCCGAATTGCTGAATGCGCCTGCTGAAGTCGTTGAAAAGGCTGCCCCCGTTGAGGCACCTGCACCTGCTGAAGTCGCTGAGCCGACCAAGCCTGCTAAAGCGCCCAAGGCTGCCAAGTAAGCAACGCCCGAATTGAATAGGCCCTGAGTCAAATGACTCAGGGCCTTTTTCATGCCTGCGATAAACCTAAGCTTCGGGTTGTTCCAGCGAAAGCGGCTGGCTAATACGCCTATACATTGCTTTCACGTCAATTCACGTTCTCTGCATTAGCCTCTCAAATCCCTGTCGGCAAGAGGGCTGATTATTTTTTGGGGAGCGATGCGATCATTTGATCAAAGGCCGCTACCGAGTATCTTTCATCAAGGTTTTCTACGGTGGGCATTTTTGAAGGGAACCCGAATCGCACTCTGCCGGGAAGCGCTTCATTCATAGCTGAGTACCAGGTCAGCAGAGCTTGTTGGAGGCGCACGTGTAGCTCGAATCTACTCCGTCGGCGGGTGGTGTCTGCTTTGGCTCGTTCGCGCGCGAGCTGAGGATCTATGCGGCCAACAATGTAACAGTCAGCAAAGCCAATACGTCCTTGTGCGATCGTTTCTCTTGTAGCGTCCAACTCTATTCGCCAGTCGTGTTCGCTCGCCTCGCCGATCTGCCAAAGACTCCAAATGTAGTGGAGCTTGAGAGGGTCACTGTCACACAAAGCCCACGAAGAAATGTCTTCCATGGCCAGCGCCGTTTGCCAGCGATCCACGTTTCTCTCTGCCCAAAAAGTTGCCGCTCCGACCGGATCCTTTATCCGATCTGGCTCGTTTTCAAAACGGCCGTTTTCAGGAATGACATGTTGCCCTCCATGCTTATCGCACCAAGTGGTTTTCCCACTGGCGCTGATACCCTCAACAACCAATATCATCGTGATGACTACTCCGTTAATTGCGCCATGATCTCACTTGCTCGCTGTGTCGGCAGCCGCATCAGCACATTTTTAAGATAGGCATACGGGCCATACCCATTCATGCGCGCCGACTGGATCAGGCTCATGATCGCCGCCGCCCGTTTTCCGCTGCATAACGACCCGGCAAACAATCAGTTCGAGCGCGCAAGTGCCCACGGTCGGACTCAGCTGTTCCGGAGTCATCTGGTCGTGAGGACGTCATGCCGCTGATTGTGCCAGACAGGCGATCAGCGGCGATAAACCGATGGGCTACCGGACGGTGTCAAAGCACTGTGATCGATCCGACCGCACCGCCTCGCTGCCTTGGACAGCCCCAGCACAAAGCCTGAAGCTGCTCGCTATCCACTATGACTTCCGGGGCATGCCGAATGCTGCTGGCTGACCCCGGTGGAGCGGCATCCACTTGCGAATGACGTTGGCATTGATGCCGTGGCTGATGGCAACGCTGGAGATGATTGCTCCGGGTTGCAGGCAATCCTGAACAACCTGGGCCTTGAACGATTTGGGATAAGAGCTTCGTAGGCGCATGAAAACCCTGGCGATAAGGGTGATCGCGCCCGCTTAAAATACGCGGACACCATCGTCCTTAAAGCTGGAGTTCGGAAGGTGATTTGGCCGGATGCTAACGTTCCAGCGCCTCGACCAGCGCCTTGAAGAAACGCGCCGCCTCGCCCCCCGTGACCACACGATGATCGAAAGTCAGGGACAGCGGCAAAACCGGATGCACCACCACCGCGCCATCGACCGCGACCGGTTCGTCACGGATCGCGCCAGCGGCGAGGATCGCGACTTGCGGCGGCACCACCACCGGGTTGGCGTAGCGACCGAACAAGGTGCCGAAATTCGACAGCGTCAGGGTTGCACCCATCATTTCCTTGGGCGGAATCGATCGCGCCTGCACATCGGCTCTTAATCGCATGACGCCTTCCTTCAAATCAGCCGGGGTGCGGTGACCGACATCGCGCAGCACTGGCACGAACAAGCCGTCCGGGGTGTCCACGGCGATGCCCAGGTCGAGCCGTTCGTGTTGCTTGAGCGACAGGCTTTTGCCATCGAAGGCGCTGTTGAGCACCGGCTCCACGGCGCACGCGGCGGCCATCGCTTTGGCGAGACGAATCAGCGGTTCGCGCGCCTGACCCCAGCGATGCAGGTCGGCATCACCGAAAATCGTCACCGGCACGACTTCGGCATGGGACCGGGCCATGTTCAGCGCCATGCTGCGCCGCACACCGCGCAACCGTTCGCCGCCGAAGCGATCCAGTTCAGTTTGAGCCGCGTTTTCCACATCCGTCCGGGTGATCAGCCCCTCGTGGCCAGAGCCCGTCACACCGCTCAACTCCACGCCAAGTTGCCGGGCCAATTGCCGCACGGCCGGCGTGGCGCGAGTCGCCAGGTGCTCTCGGGTCGAGGGGGCCGCTCCGATGAAAAACGAGTCCTCCTGACTGCTGCCGCCACCTTCGAGTCGCCCCACTACGGTGCCCGCATCGGCTTCGCCTTCGTAGCCGAGCAAGGGTTCTCCGACGTGAACGATGTCGCCCTCGCCGCCGTAAAGTTTTGCCACCACGCCGTCATAGGGCGCGGGAATATCCACCAGGGCTTTGGCGGTTTCTACCGACACCAGCAGTTGATCGGCCTTGACGTTATCGCCGACCGCGACGTGCCAGCGGACGATTTCCGCCTCCTGCAAACCTTCGCCCAGATCCGGCAGTTTGAAGTATTTCATCGCAGCCTCCTTGGGTTCAGGCAAAGTGAAGAACGTTATCGCAGGCCTGAAGAATGTCCTCGACGTTGGGCATGTACAGCGACTCAAGTCGATACAGCGGCGGCGGAATGTCCGGCGCCGTAACGCGCTGGATCGGTGCCTGCAATTCCAGCAACACCCGCTCATAGAGGCTCGCGGCGATTTCCGCACCGACGCCACAGGAGCGCGGCGCTTCATGAACGATCACGCAACGGCCGGTCTTGCGCACCGAGGCTTCCATCGTGTCGAGGTCCAGCGGCTTGATACTCGCGACATCGATCACTTCCGCCGAGACGCCCCGCTCGGCCAATGCGGTGGCAGCTTGCAGGGTTTCCATCACACTGGCACCCCAGCTGATCAGCGTGATGTCGCTGCCTTCACGCAGGGTGAAACAGCTGTCCAGTGGCAGGCGTTTACCGTCATCCAACAGAGGTTGCGGGTTCATGCGATAGAGCCGGGTCGGTTCGAGAAACACCACCGGGTCCGGGTCATCGATGGCCGCCAGCAACAAGCCATAGGCCCGGGCCGGCGATGACGGAATCACCACCCGCAGACCTGGAATGTGCGCGAACAATGCTTCTGTGCTTTCGCTGTGATGTTCCGGCGCGCGAATCCCTGCGCCCATCGGCGTGCGCATCACCATCGGGCACGTGATCCGCCCGCGAGTGCGATTACGCATGCGGCTGGCGTGGGACACCAGGTGTTCCATGGCCGCGTAGATGAAACCCATGAACTGGATTTCCACCACTGGTTTCAAGCCCTGAGCGGCCATGCCGACCACCAGTCCGCCGAGCATGGTTTCGGCCAGCGGCGAGTCGATGACTCGCTTGAAGCCAAAGCCGTCGCGCAGCCCTTGGGTAGCGCGAAACACGCCGCCGTTCACCCCGACGTCTTCACCGAGGACGATGACGTTTTCGTCTTCGCTCATGGCCCGATGCAACGCGAGATTCACCGCTTCCAGCAACGTGACTTTGCCGTTACTCATGGCTCGCATCTCCCGCGCGGCGCGCCGCCCGTTCGAGCAATTCTTCACGCTGCCCGGCGAGGGACGCCGGCCATTGGGCGTAGACGTGATCCATGATCGATTCGGGCGCCTGAATACCCGCCGCTTCGAAGTTATCCACAGCACGTTGAACCAAGCCCTGACATTCGCTGATCAGCGCCTGTTCGCGGCCTTCGTCCCACACGCCCTGGTCAACCATGAAACGTTGCAAGCGTTTGACCGGCTCTTCGAGCCAGGCCTGCTTGACCTCGTCCGCCGACCGGTAGCGTGTGGCATCGTCGGCTGTCGTGTGGTCGCCGAGGCGGTAGCTCAGGCACTCGAGCAACACCGGGCCTTTACCGTGACGCGCCCTGTCGAGGGCCACGTGTACCCGGTCATAAACCGCGAGCATGTCATTGCCGTCGACCTGCTCACCGTGGAACCCGGCACCGATCGCTTTCTGTGCCAGGGTCGGGGCGCCGCACTGAATCCGTCGTGGCACCGAGATCGCCCATTGGTTGTTATTGACCACGAACACCACCGGCAGCTGCCAGGCTCCGGCGACGTTGAGGGCTTCGAGGAAATCGCCCTTGCTGGTGGCGCCGTCGCCGCAGGTGGTGACGGCGACCCGATGTTCGCCGCGGATTTTGAATGCACTGGCAACGCCGCAGGCATGCAAGGCCTGGGTGGCAATCGGCACACAGATCGGAAAGTCCTGGGCCGCCGCCGGTTCGGCAAAATCGCTGCCGCGCTCGTCACCGCCCCAGTACAGGAGGATTTCTTCCATGCGCACCCCGCGCATCAACTGCACGGCGGTGTCACGGTAATACGGAATCAGCACGTCTTCGGCGTGCATCACGCTGCCGACGGCGACGCCAATGGCTTCCTGGCCCAATGTCGGCGCATAAGTGCCAATGCGCCCGGTGCGTTGCAGGGCGACGGCTTTCTGATCGAAAAGGCGGGTCAGGACCATCTGCCGATAAAGGCGCGTGAGCAAATTGAAATCGTCGGCCCAGGCAGGAAGTTCGCCGAGCAATTGGCCGTCAGGGGATAAAAATCGGGTGTAAGGCAGCTCAACCTTGTGAAGCATCACAGGGGCTCCTGTCACGCCGCGTCAGCGTGCGTCAGTCAAGCCTGACGCTTGTGGCGCCAGGCCTTGGGAGCAAGTCTGCCGGATAGGCCCTCACTCCTTCATCGGTTCACTTCATCGATACAGCACTTTCTCCGCCAACTCGTCCGCTACCCGGGCCGGCGAGCGTTTTTCCGCTTGGGCATGGGCGAAGACTTCGGTCAGCCGGGAGCTGATTTTCGACAGGTGTGCGGTGATGGTCGATAGCTCTTCGCCGCGGTGCTTGAGCGAAACGTAGATCAGCCCGCCGGAATTGATCACGTAATCCGGCGCATACAGAATGCCCCGCCGCTCCAGTTGATCAGCGACTTCCAGATGGGTCAGTTGGTTGTTCGCCGAACCGGCCACCGCCGCGCAACGCAATTGCGTCACGCTGTGGCTGTTGAGCACGCCACCGAGGCCGCAGGGCGCGAGAATGTCGCAAGGGGTGCTGAGCAGCGCGTCGTTGGCGATGGGGTGAGCGCCGAGTTGCTCCATCGCCAATTGCACTTTGCCGTGATCGATGTCGCTGACCAGCAATTCGGCTCCGGCGGCGTGCAGCTGTTCGGCGAGGGCATAGCCAACGTTGCCGAGCCCTTGAATCGCTACTCGCAGGCCTTCGAGGTTATCGCTGCCCAGCCGGGCCATGGCGGTGGCACGAATACCGGTGAACACGCCCATCGCCGCGTGCGGTGCCGGGTCGCCCGCCGCGGTGGTGCTGGTGACGTGCTGGGTCTGTTGGGCGATGCAATCCATGTCCGCCACCGAAGTGCCACTGTCGATGGCGGTGATGTAGCGGCCGTCGAGCTGATTGATGCAACGCCCGAAGGCTTCGAATAGCGCGGCGCGGTTTTCCACATGAACCGGGCGAACAATCACCGCCACGCCGCCGCCCTGAGCCAGGCCGGCCAGCGCCGCCTTGTAACTCATGCCTTGGGCGAGGCGCACCGCATCCTCGACGGCGGACTCGTCGCTGGGATAGGCAAGGTAACGACACCCGCCCAGGGCAGGCCCCAGACGGCTGTTATGAATGGCAATGACCGCCTTCAACCCGGTGACCGAGTCGACGCTCAGATGCAGGGATTCAAGGCGAGTGCTTTGCATGAGAGCGAACATCGTAGGGCTCCCGAATCACTTCTTGTAGTGGCCAGTATAGGCTTGCGCCCAAAAATTGCAGAAGCGCACCGGAATAAGCGACGCCGCCATGCAGACTTTCGGACATAACCTGCAACCGCCTATGTTCGGCACTGGACGAATGCCGGAGACGGGGCTAAAACGAGGCATTAGCCGGAGATTTTGATGACCCCCCGCCAACGTTTTTTCGACTGTCTGCAACGTTCACCGCCCGCGCTGTTCGAGGCGGCGCTGTGGATTGCCGCCGAACACGACAGTGAGGTCAATCCCGAGGCCGTGCTGCAAGGTTTCAAGGACCTGCAACAACGGGTCAGTTGTGGCTTGCCGATGTTGCCGGTGAGCGAGCTGGCCCAGCCGTTGTTACGGCGTATGAATGACTTGGGATTCGCTCAGGACGACTCCACGCCATTGCGTCCGCAAGTCGCGCTGGTCAATAAAGTGCTGGAACGCAGACGCGGGCAGCCACTGAGCCTGGGATTGATTGCTCTGGAACTGGCCAAAGGTCTGGAAATCCCCATGGTTGGAGTCAACTTCCCCGGGCATTTCCTGCTGCGGGTACCGGGCGCCGATCACCTGCTCGACCCGTGCGGCGGGCGTCGTTTGTACCCCAACGATTGCCGGGAATTGCTGCAACGCCAGTACGGCCCGAACATGCAGCTTGGCGCCGAGCATTTGCTCACCGCCGAGCCGGTGCAAATGCTGCAGCGGCTGTCGCGTAACCTGCGTCAGTTACACCTTTCCAACGATGACTACATCGGCGCCCTGATCGACGCCGAACGCGTGCTGGAACTGGGCAACGCCAGTGCCTCCGACTACCTGGCCCGGGCCAGCCTCTATCAACGGCTGGATTGCCCGAACGCCGAGCGCTTTGACCTGGAGCATGCCCTGCTGCTCAGTGACGACCCGATTCAGCGGATTCGCCTGACTGAACGGTTGGGACATTTGCCGCCTAACTCCATCGTCCATTAACCACACATCCCCTGTGGGAGCGGGCTTGCTCGCGAAGAGGGTGTGTCAGCTACATTCATGTTGACTGACACGCCCTCTTCGCG